>NZ_RZSC01000041.1:0-18844 GCF_003998155.1 Mesorhizobium sp. M1E.F.Ca.ET.063.01.1.1 | reverse complement strand
TCTCGTTGAGCAGTTCATCGCGCAGTCGGCCGTTGAAGCTCTCGATGAAGCCATTCTGCATCGGCTTGCCGGGCGCAATGTAATGCCATTCGACGCGGTTCTGATCCGCCCAGGCGAGGATGGCGTTGGAGGTGAACTCGCTGCCATTCTCGCTGACGATCATCCTCGGCCGGCCGCGCTCGGTGATGAGCCGGTCCAGTTCGCGGGCAACCCGCATGCCCGAGAGAGACGTATCAACGATGAGTGCCAGGCACTCTCTCGTGCAGTCGTCGACGACGGCCAGGATGCGGAAGCGGCGCCCGTCGGTGAGCTGGTCCGATACGAAGTCGAGCGACCAGCGCTCGTCGGGCCTCAGCGGCAGCAGCATCGGCGCCCTGGTCCCGATCGCCCGCTTGCGGCCGCCACGGCGGCGAACGGCGAGCTTCTCCTCCCGATAGAGCCGGAACAGCTTCTTGTGGTTCACGACCAGGCCCTCCCGCCTCAGCATCACAAGAAGACGCCGGTAGCCGAACCGGCGACGCTCCTGCGCGATCGCCTTCATCCGCTCGCGAACCTCGCGGTCGTCCGGCCTGCTGGTCTCGTAGCGAACCGTCATGCGGCAACAGCCGATGGCTTTACACGCCCGCCGTTCGCTCATCCCGAAGCCTTCCTTCAGGTGAGCGACAGCTTTCCGCTTGGCCGCGGGCGTCACCATTTCTTTCCCACGAGATCCTTCAGCGCGGCATTGTCGAGCATGGCGTCGGCCAGAAGCCGCTTCAGCCGCGTGTTCTCGTCCTCCAGCGCCTTCAGTCGCCGGGCCTCGGAGACATCCATCCCGCCAAAGCGGGCCTTCCAGTTGTAGATCGAAGCATCGCTGACGCCGTGCTTTCGACACAGATCGGCGACCGAGACCCCGGCCTCATGCTCCTTCAAAATTCCAATGATCTGCTCTTCAGAGAAGCGGCTGCGCTTCATGTCCTGGTCCTCTCGATGGGCCAGAACGAACTTCAAACCGGATTAGATCAGTGGGGCAAGGTCAGAGCGGATAATCGAGACCACAATGAACATTTGATCTGGAACAGGAAATGCATGCATGCTCTTTAAGTGTCTGCCCGCTGAAACCGAGCTTTTTCGGAAGCCAATGCTCCAGCTGTTCTCAGAACCCTGGATTCGTGCGGGCAAGAAAGATGTCGAGTTGCATACCCTGTAGTGCTGCCGAGATTCAGTGTATCTCTTGGAGGGGTGTGTTTTGAGTTTTCGCTACCGGGATTTCCAGACGGCAAAGTCAGCAACAGCAAAAGGGGAGTGTGTTACATGTCAGGCGACGCCGGAACCCTTTCGAGTAACGATCTTTTGAGCCTCACGGTCGACATCGTCGCTGCTTATGTCCGGAACAATGCGGCTCCTGTCGCTGGTCTCTCAGACCTTATTGCAAGCGTTAACTCCGCGTTGCTAGCCCTTACCAGACCTGTGGCAGCGGCGACACCTGCCGTGGTTCCTGCCGTCAACCCGAAGCGGTCAGTATTCCCCGACTACATTATTTGCTTAGAAGACGGAAGGAAGTTCAAATCGCTGAAAAGGCACCTGAGCGTTCATTTCGACATGACGCCGGACGACTATAGGGCCAAGTGGGGACTGCAGAAGGAATATCCTATGGTTGCGCCAAATTATGCTGCCCAGAGGTCGGCGCTTGCCAAAGCCGCAGGTCTCGGTCGCAAAGCGACCCGCAAAGTGCCCTCCAAAAGGGCCAGGAGCAGCAAGTGGGTCAAGGCTCCGGGTTAAAGCGAAGACCGGTGTCCCCTAAAGGCAACCGGTACAATGGCAAGCAGGGTACTCTGCGTTCACCTGAGAATTAGTCCCATGTGAACGGATGTGTTCAAACAACGCCGTCGATTGCTTGGGCTCAGGCGATGCAGATTCGCGCAGACCAGTCGTTTCTTAGGAGCGACGAGTGGTCTTTGCCATGGCAAAGGCATCTGCTTCGCTTCAATGGGCGGTTCGCAAACAGGGTGGTCCACCCAAATCCCGCATATCCAAAGTGGACAAAAAAAGCACCACGTTTCTGACAAAAAATATCCCCCAATTTATAATATGTTGCTAAACTAGCATCTGTGCATGTCGCTGTGGGGCCTTCGGCATGATCGATTCAGATGTATTCGACTTTGTTGAACGCTGCCGGAAGCATACGGCAACGGGGCCGCTCTTGAGCGACCTCCTGGAAACGGTGCGTAACCTTGGCTTTGAGCACCTGATCTTAAGCGGTGTGCCGCTCGGCGGGCAAAAGCTCGCACCAATGGTCGAATTGAATGGCTGGCCGGCAGGCTGGTTTGATCGCTATGTTGAAGCCGAACACGCGGCTGTAGACGGCGTTTGCATCTATTCGGCGAAGACTTTGAAGCCGTTTGTCTGGGCCGATGTCCCGGCTAAATGGTCCGCGACCGAAGGCTCGCGCCGTGTTGCTGGAGAAGCGACTGAATTCGGGATCTGCAGTGGTTTTGCCGTGCCCATGCTCAGCGTACATCATTGGCAGTCGGTTCTATCGTTCGCCTCCTCGCAAAAGACCTGCAATCTGTCGCCACGCCAGCAAGTCCAGCTGGTCACCATGGCAGTGTACGCTGGCATGTCAATTCAGGCCTTATCGGGCGGTGGCGACGAAACGGACGGTGTCTTGACGGAGCGCGAAAAGGAGGTGCTTCTATGGGCCGCCGCAGGCAAGACATCATCTGAAACGTCTCAGATTGTCGGCCTTACAGAGCGAACCGTCAAATGGCACACCATGCGGGCGCGCGAAGCTTTTGGGGTTGCCACAACCACCCAGGCGGTCGTTGAAGCAGTCCGCAAGCGTTTGATCCATCCATAGACGCGTCAACTGTCCGATCGGACAGGCGACGTATTTTAGCAACACTGCAATCATCGACTTGGAGGAAGCGACGCTGCGACCGCAAGGTTGTCAGCATTAACCATTCGCTGCTGGTTCGGGGAGCCTAGCCTTCGATCCTCAGTTTGCCTGCTAAGCGCTTGAAAGTAGTTCAATGGCGCCCTCCGACCAATGAACCGAGTGCGCGTACGCAACGGTGATAAGACGAAGGGGGGACCTATCATGTTGCTTAGCCCGGACAATATAGGGACTATCGTTTCATCAATTGGCGCATTGGGAACGGCTGCGTTTGGGCGTCGTTGACGCCACCAAGGTCTATCGAGGGATCGTGTCCCGCCGCGTGGTGTAGCTCGGCGGTGGCGAAGTCGCTCGCGAGCGCGCCGTCAACAGCGCTGTAGCGAGCGAGCGGCGATAGCGGCGGTCATCGATGTTCCCCGGTAGGGTCGGGTTGCTGAGACCAACCTGATTCGAAGGAACGACCGATGACCGACGACATGATGAACCTGCGCGCGCTCGTGGAGAAGACCCCCGACACCGATCTTTTGCGCGAGATGATCGGCTTTGCCGCCGAGCGGCTGATGGAGTTGGAGGTGGGTGCCGCGACGGGCGCCGGCTATGGCGAGAAGAGCGCGCTGCGGACCGCCCAGCGCAATGGCTACCGCGACAGGGACTGGGAGACTCGGGCGGGAACGGTAGAGCTGCGCATCCCCAAGCTCAGGAAGGGCTCTTACTTCCCCTCGTTCCTAGAGCCGCGGCGCATGGCCGAGAAGGCGCTCACCGCGGTGATCCAGGAAGCCTACATCCAGGGCATCTCAACCCGCTCGGTCGATGATCTGGTCAAGGCGATGGGGATGAGCGGCATTTCCAAGAGCCAGGTCAGCCGACTGTGCGAGGAGATCGACGGTAAGGTGAAGGCCTTCCTCGAACGCCCGATCGAAGGCGACTGGCCATACCTATGGATTGATGCCACCTACCTGAAGGTGCGCCGCGGTGGCCGCATCGTCTCGGTCGCCGTCATCATTGCCGTGGGCGTCAACGCCGACGGCCGACGCGAGGTGCTGGGCATGGAGATCGGCACCTCGGAAGCCGAACCGATCTGGACGGAGTTCCTGCGCAAGTTGACCCGGCGCGGCCTCAGTGGTGTCAAGCTGGTCGTCTCCGATGCTCACGAAGGCATCAAGGCAGCGGTCTCCAAGGTGCTGTGCGCCACCTGGCAACGCTGCAGGGTTCATTTCGCCCGCAATGTGCTGGCCCATGCCGGCAAGAGCGGCCGTCGCGTCGTCTCGGCCTTCATCGCCACCGCCTTCGCCCAGGAGACAGCAGAAGCCGCCAGCCTGCAGTGGCGCGCCGTCGCCGACCAGATGCATCTTGACCACAAACTATTTGAGCCGGCTTTAGGATATGGCGGGCCGCCTCAGTCGATTGGCGCCACCGTGCCGCCGTGGCAAATCGCAGACAACCTTGGATATAACCACGGCGATTACCTGCCCCCTAGCGACCCTGGGGCTCCATTTCCAGACCCTGGTGGCAAATGGACGAAAGCGGCGGGATTCATGAGCCGCGCATTCCAGGGCACAGCGCAGACTTGGCCATAGGCGACTACGCCTCGCACCAAGGCACACTATCCAAGAGTTGGCCAGTCGGAACCTGACATCGGGAAAATCCCTTCAAACCCCCCGCGGCACAGGCTAGTGGGGTATTTTTCTGCATGTCTGATTGCGAGCATCACACTTCTCTCGCGCGTAAATGTCCCACGCACAGCCAACATGAACGTCAACTGTCCGATCGGACAGGTGACGTATTTTAGCTCGACTGCAACTATTGCTCGGCAATGGGTAGGGGATTGCGCGATGATCGCCGATAATGTCATCCCTGCGCGTGAGACGCGCTCACGCGGAAACTACTTCAGGAATGCTCAAAATCCCGCATGCAGGTTGCAGCTTCGCGAGTTCGGACGTCTATCCACACTCACGAGCGCGAACATCGCACGATTGCTGTTTGCCGCGTTTCTGCTCCTATTCACCACCTCCGGTTGCTCCATCCAACTGTCGCCGGCGTACGACCAAGCAACGTACACGAGCCTTTCCGAACTCAATGTAAAGACGGAAACGCTATTTTCATCCTTATCTAAAGGAGCAGAATCCGGTGAGTTCCAAAAGTACAAGCCGACTTATGATCAGCTTATTGGCGGTTTCTCTGCTGCAAGGATAACTACGGCCTCACGACCGGTGCCATCTCCAAGTCAGCGGCTTTTAGGTGTGACTCACTTGCAAGGAGTTTGCGGGAATGATCCCACAAACTGTGTCAATCCGACGCCTCATCACTTGGACAATATTGTCATTCTGTTGAAAGCAATACGTGACAAACATCAACAGGGCAAGCTCGAAGCGGAGGTCGTGAACGGCTTTAATGGCCAGAGCGGGTTCAAAGGCCAGTATGAAATAGAGATGAGCCGCATTCTCGTGTTCGAGACAGCTCTGCAGCGATAGGAGAGGATCTGTGGCTTTTAGCTTCGATATCAATGGCACGGTCAACGCGCTGGTCTCCGCTATCCAGAAGCAGGCAAAGCAAGGCTGGACCACAATATCTACATTGGTCGCGCAGCAAGCCAAAATGATGGCGCAACAGGCGGCATGGATAGCCGAAAGTAGCGTTGCAGGTGCACTTAAGAATGATGCTGTGTTACAGCACCTGTTCGTAGACCAGTTGGCCGACTCTGTGAGGAATTTAGCCGCGGACATAGCTGCACTAACAATACTAACAATTGAAAAAGTTTGGAACGCCGCAGTGAACGTGCTTTGGACAGCAATCAACAAGGTATTGTCAAGCGCGAGCATGGGGATCCTTGCCTTGCCTGCACTCTAATATACCGGCGGCCAATAGATGAGGGGATTGAGTATGGCTAAGAAGTCGAAAGTGGCGCAGGGCGAATTGGCCTATTATGCGGCGATGGTCCCTTTGCAGGGTCTTCTCCCTATCAACGTAGGCTTGAAGCCGGCACGCGAAGAGACGATGATCTCTGCGCTCGGGTCTCCCGAGATGCCGCTGACTATCCAAGATCAGCCCGACAGAGCAAGCCCGCTTGTTAAGGCGCTCAAGGTAACTGAACGTCTCTCAATCAACGCAGCGCCAACCGGGATCAAACCGGCAATAGCGAGCCTTGCCGGCATTTTGAAAGACGCGTTCGCTCAGGAGGACCAGGCGGGCCATGACCTCGAAAGCGTGTTGGACGATGACGGGATGCTCGCGGTTCGCTACCGCAGGCCCACCAACGGTCACCCGTCGACAAAAATAAGCAACCACTCCTGGGGTACTGCGATCGACTTCCGGTTAGTCGGGCACGATCCACCGGCGAACACCCACGGCATGATACCGCGCTTCATTGCCGTCTTGCTGCCATTCTTCAACGGAGCTGGTTGGTATTCGGGCATCAGCTTTTCCGACACCATGCATTTCGAAGTGGCTGACGACACGATCCACAAATGGGCAACTGACGGCGCCTTGAAGCCATAGCCGGCCAAACCGGCATTAGCGTCATCAAAGGAGGGTACAGATGTCGGGGTTTGCTGGATTCGATTCATCGGCGTTTCCAGGGCTTGCTGCGACCAGTTGGCTCAAGTCAAACACGAACCTTCGCTGGTGTGGCTTTTATCTGGCTCCCGCGCCAAGTCATTCTGGGAGGGACTGGATGCCTCACCGGGCCGAGCTGGTACAACAAGGGTGGGGTCTTGCGCCGCTTTATGTCGGGCAGCAGGTGGTGGGAAAGGGGAGTAAGTTATCCTCAGATCCTCAGGGTCGAACGGATGGTCTGCAGGCCGCGGCCCTGATGAATTCGGCTGGGTTCGCAGAAGGAACATATGTGTATCTTGACCTTGAGAATGGTCCACCCTTCTCGCCCGTCCAGCGGGGCTATGTAGGTTCCTGGGTTGATACGGTGGCAGCAAGTGGCTTCGGCCCTGGCATATATTGCTCGCATGGCTTTGCCCAAGAGGTACATGCGCTGCGTCCCGCAGCGCGTATCTGGGCCTTCAAAGTTCTCACGGCCGACACGCATGCTGTCCCAGGTAACAACTTCCCCGATTCTCATCCTTCGGGATCGGGCTTCACGGGCGCGTTCATTTGGCAACTTGCGCAGAATGCCGTGATTAGCAGCAGGTCCCCTCAGACACTGAAGGTTGATTTGGACTCGTCCGTTGCCCCTGATCCGGGACGCTAGTCCGCCTCGGCGGCAGTGTCAGAAGAAGGATTAGCTGATGTATTTTTCTGTAGCCGGCAGCCAGCAATTGGCTGATACGGAAATTCCGCACCTTTCATTGCCAATTCTGTCATCGCGTGGCATTTCGATAAGCAGGAAAGTGCGCTTGTCGACGGGCCAGTTCAAGGAAGTCGTGGCATTCGGAGAAAATGCTGCGTTGCCACTATCCTTCATCTTCAGCAAAAAAGGCCCCAATATTGAAATTCGCGTGACCGGTCTTGCGCAGGAAGCCACCCTTAAGATCGCTCTGCTCAACAAGCGGGAAATCGAGATACAAGCATCGGGTTCCAAACGGTTTCACTTTAGCAAGTGTCGTGTTGAATGCGCTAATGGAGAAGTTGGAAGCCCCTGCGTAATATGCACGCAGGATGGTCATAGCGTCAGGTTCTGCTGCTAAATGGATAGGATGGTTTGCATCTTCATTAGAGATAGGCACGACAATCCGCTGCCAGAGTCAGACCTTGATGTTAAGTTGGATGGTGTCCTGTTTGCCAAGTTCAAAGACACAGAAGGCCGGGTGAATGTATCGATTCCAGGCAGCGTGCCACATCAATCAATTGAGCTGACTGCGTATTATCGTGATGAAAAACCTCAAAGAGCAAAAATAGGTCCACAAACAGATGCGTATACGTTTCATTTCGATGTAAATGGACAATACTCGAATTTTACAAGGCATATTCTGACGTCAGCGGCGGCAACTGCTTTACTACTGGGAATTATTATTGGTGCTTTCTATCTTGGAGTACTTTCCGGGCTGGTGCCCCTCGTTCTCGGCTCGTTATTATTGATAGCTGCTCTGGGGTTGGCTTTCAAATTCCCGAAACCAACAGTCCTGCAGGCACAGTTGATCCGGTCCACGTTCGCGTTAGCGGCCGGCGGCTTGGCGTCTCATATACCTGGGATGCTAAACGTGGGGCTCGGTTGGGAAGGCAAGGCAGCAATATCGGCAGCCGGCGCCCTTGCGGTTTACGTAATAGTCTTCTTCTTTACTCCGGCGAGGGACCCGCCGTGAAGGAAAGTGCCTTGTCTGTCTCACCTGCGCGGCAGCATCCGTGCGCGTGCGGTCACGCGTGGGCCCCCCTGCCAGAGGTTTGAGTGCTTCCTATGGCAGTGCCGACCCATCGCGACGTTTTTCGGAGCCCATGGGTTCGAATATGACGGCAGCCCTACGTCCGCTTTGGAATCGTGGCGCGCTTTGCTCGCGGGTTGTAGCATGGAGAAGAGAAGAATGTGTCAGCAACGTCGCAAGCTTCTGGAAATACTGATTTTGGCGGGCGGTATCCTCTTGGGGCAAGGCACTGTCGCGTCGGCCGTCGAGCCGCCGAAGTACGACCATATCGTGGTCGTCGTCATGGAGAACCATTCCTTCGATCAGATCGTGCGGCCCGGCGTGGCTTTGTATCTACAGAAGCTGGCGAAAAACGGCGCCCTATTCACCAATTCGCATGGGGTCGCTCATCCCAGCCAGCCCAACTACCTGGCGCTGTTCAGTGGCTCGACGCATGGGATACGTGACGATGGGTTACACGAGGTAGCCGCGCCCAACCTCGCCACCCGCCTTCATTCTGCCGGCAAGGCGTTCTCGGGCTATGCCGAGGCGAGATCGCCTCGCAAGCACAATCCATGGGAATCCTTCGCAAATGCCAAGGCGACTGGAAAATCAATGAACGAATTTCCGCTTGACTTCGCGCGGTTGCCGGCGGTTAGCTTCGTCATTCCCAACCTAGCCAACGACATGCATGACGGCACCATAGCCCAGGCCGATACATGGTTGAAGGCTCATCTGGGCAACTATGCCAATTGGGCGCGTAGTCACAACAGCCTTTTGATTGTTACGTTTGACGAGGACGATTACCGCCTCGGAAATCGTATATTCACTGTGTTGTACGGGGCGCGTGTCAAACCTGGCCGCTATGTCGAGAGGATCGACCACTACACGGTGCTGCGGACCATCGAGGATATCGAAGGGACAGCGCCGCTAGGCGCTACGGTTGTCAAAAAAGCGATCGTTAATGCCTGGAAGGGGCGGTAGAATTTGGGGCCGCAGCAGGCCTCGTCACCAGTTCCACTAGTGCAGCCACTTCGTGCTATCCTCGTCTCTTTTTTGGGAGAGCCATGCGCAAGGTCAAGAACGCCATGTACGGCATCCACACAGAAACCCAAGAGATCAAGCGCGTCACACAGAGCCCACGGGACATCCTCGCCCTGGAAGGCGGCTGGGAGTTCAGAAGGAGCTCGAGGCGAGGCGCTTGGTGGGCTGCCGCGATGTTTCGCCTCTCAGAGGTCATCGTGATCCCAGCCCAGGAGGATCGGCCCGACCATCCAGCACTGTTAGCGTTGAGGGCAAGGTTGCGTCAGTTGGCGCCAGTGGCCTAAAGCCAAATCCTGATGCTAACTAAGGCAGGAACGGGAGGATAGCAAAATGCCTGACATTCTTCGGTTGCGCTCGGTGTGGACAGGTCTCATTGCGTCAGCAATTTTCGTTCAGACTTGGTGTCCAGCTGAAGCCGCAGGAAAAACATTTGACAGCTATGCCGCATTCGCACAGTCAAACGTCCCGCAAGAAATACTGTGGAAGGTCCTCGCCCGTGACGGGAAATCGAAAAATTACACGCAAGTTTTTGCCTTAGATGGCGGCACAGTTGGCATCGCCAATTTCGCTGTGGGTGGCTTGGCGAGCCTCTACAGACTCATGGACACGCAGAAGTACTTTGGGCGTTCACGTGATGAGATGGTCGATAATTACTCCAGCAAATGCAGGCCCGGAAAGCACAAGGGGAACGATACTGGATGGGGATGTTACTCCCAAAAATGGTGGCGCGAAGGCATGGTCAAGTTTGTTCATAGCAACGAGTCACGCGATATCCAGAACCAGGCATGGCTCGCACAGATGCGGCCCACCATTGAATTGGCATTGCAACACGGATGGACCGATAGCAGAAGCCTCGCGATCGCTACAGGGATAGCGAATTCTGTCGGTGGCGGCGGCTTCAACGACCTTGCCAAGAAATATGGCTGGCGACTCGAGGAGGTGTTGTCAGGATACGTCGGCAAGAATGATCATCGAAAAAGGCGCCGGGATGCTATCAATGAGGCATTTCCTCCTTGAAACGCCGTAGACTGCGTGATCCGCCGGGACTGTCAGGAATTCTGTGCGCGGGGCCATGATGATGGAAAGGAGAGAATCATCACATGGCTATCGAGAAGGAAGTTCTGGACCAACTGCTTTCGGGCCGCGATCCGGGTGAGGTGTTTGCCAAGGACGGGTTGCTGGACGAGCTGAAGAAGGCGCTGTCGGAGCGGATACTGAACGCCGAACTCGACGAGCACCTCGACGACGAACGCACCGAGGGCGGCGCCAATCGCCGCAACGGCCATTCGAAGAAGACGGTTTTGACGGGCACGTCGAAGATGACGCTGTCGATCCCACGCGACCGTTCGGGAACCTTCGATCCGAAGCTGATCGCGCGGTACCAGCGGCGCTTTCCCGACTTCGACGCCAAGATCGTCTCGATGTATGCGCGCGGCATGAGCGTGCGCGAGATCCGCGGCCATCTGGAAGAGCTCTACGGCATCGACGTCTCGCCGGACCTGGTCTCGGCCGTCACCGACGCCGTCCTGGAGGAAGTGGCCGAGTGGCAGAACCGGCCGCTGGAGATCTGCTATCCGCTCGTCTTCTTCGACGCGATCCGGGTCAAGATCCGGGACGAAGGGTTCGTGCGCAACAAGGCGATCTATATCGCCCTCGGCATCTTGCCCGACGGCGCCAAGGAGATCCTCGGCATCTGGATCGAGCAGACCGAAGGCGCCAAGTTCTGGCTGCGCGTCATGAACGAGCTGAAGAACCGTGGCGTAGCCGACATCCTGATCGCTGTCGTCGACGACCTCAAGGGCTTCCCCGAGGCGATCGGCGCCGTCTTTCCGCAGACGACCGTCCAGACCTGTATCGTGCATCTGATCCGCCACTTGCTGGAGTTCGTCTCGTGGAAGGACCGCAAGGCCGTCGTGCCGGCGCTCAGGGCAATCTACAGGGCCGCGGACGCCGAAGCCGGCATGAAGGCCCTGGAGGACTTCGAGACCGGCGACTGGGGGCAGCGGTATCCGGCGATCACACAGAGCTGGCGGCGCAACTGGGAGCACGTCGTGCCATTCTTCGCCTATCCCGAGAGCGTGCGCCGCATCATCTATACCACCAACGCTATCGAGGCATTGAACTCCAAGCTGCGCCGCGCCGTTCGAACGCGCGGCCACTTCCCCAATGACGACGCGGCCATGAAGCTGCTATATCTTGCTCAACCATGCGGCCGAGGAATGGAAACGACCGCCGCGCGAGTGGTTCGAGGCCAAGACCCAATTCGCCGTCGTGTTCGGCGAATGGTTCGTCAGCCAGTGACGAAACGGGCCCCGCGCACAGAATTCCTGACAGTCCCGATCCGCCAGATTGGTGAGGTCAAAAAGGGCTGTGTCTCGTGTCTCGACAAATAGGTTCTCTCAAGGCGCGGCTACCTGCCGCGTTTTTCTATTGCCCTGCGCTGCAGTTGCGATACCCGGAATTAAATGACGGCGCAGCTCGTCACCGACGCCCTGATGATGGCGATCTGGAGGAGAGGCAAGCCCGACAGCCTGCTGCACCACTCCGACCAGGGAAGCCAATATACCAGCGAGCAGTTCCAGCGCCTGATGGCCGATCACGGCATCACCTGCTCCATGAGCCGATCGGGCAAGGTCTGGGACAATGCTGCGATGGAGAGCTTCTTCTCCTCGCTCAAGACCGAGCGCACGGCCCGCAAGGTCTACAGGACGAGGGATGACGCCAGGGCGGACTTGTTCGACTACATCGAGCGCTTCTACAACCCCCGTCGAAGGCACTCGACACTGGGTTATCTAAGCCCCGTCGAGTTCGAGGAACAAGCTATGCTAGCTTAACTGCGTGTCCGAACAACCGGCAGCAGATCGCCTAATGACGTAGCAATTGGTCCCAGTCGACCATCACGTTGATTTTGAATTGCGATCCTGTGTCCACTTCGCACGATACTCATCCGGTGTGAGACCGTAGTGTACATTGAGATGGCGTTTCAGCGATTTGAACGTCCTCAAGGCAGACGATGTGGTCCGGGAACACTGAACGCTTCGGGTTGACGGCTGGCGCCTGGCTTACCGGCTCGGGTTTTGTGGGTTGCCCGATGCCTAACAGCGATGAATGAATCAATGCGATTAGGTCCGGCAGACCTGCCGCGGGGAGGGGATTCTTGCACACGTAGGCAGAGACGATATCCGCAGTGAGGCTGATCGCTTCGATGCTGTCTTCGTTCTCGTCCTGCAATTTTCGAACTCCTGTTTCTAATTCAATCAGCGAACACCCCATATGGCAGCCATGACGACTAGCATAGTGCCTATCCAGTAGAGGCCGCGAAACCACCAGCGATTTACTCTTTCAGTTAAACTCACGCCGCCCCAGGTTTGGATGTCCCAGCCTTTCAGGGCGAGCGTTGCCCACAGAAGAATTCCCGTGCCCAACGACGCCGCAAACGCCAAAGCAAAAGATCCCGGCTCAAGAAGCCATGCCGTTGCCCATCCTAATAGGGCGCCAACAATGGCAGCAGAGGCTCCCCACACGGCCGAGTACCCGAAAGCCTGCCGAACTGATTGAATGCCGAGGATCGGCGTCGGTTGCTTGTAGCTATCCAGAACGATCTTGTCTTGCCGTTCTAACTCTTCGAAGTGTGCCGGGGCGAACACGGCAAGCCAACACAACTTCAGAATGCGCCAAGGCGACGCTGGCGTAGGAGTGGTCGATGCCATTGCTCGTCATCCTATTCGCAAAAGTCAGAGCTATACGCGGCCAAAAAATCGACGCTCCTGCATCGTCAGGCGCTCAATTTTCGGCTGCCAATCGTTCCTGCGTTGATTTCCACACATCCAGCAAGAGCAGACGGCCAGATATTCAGCTTGAGTTGCGTTCTTATCATGCGGATAGATACGCAACGCCCGTTGCTTCATCCTCAAAAGGTCGCGCCTGCGACGTGCCCTTTTCTTTTCCATAGTTGCTCCAATCTCGGAGAGCGCCAGCCTGGCGCACTGTCGGGATTGGGGCTTGGGCAGGGTAAGTCATGAGGGATGAGTAGATGGGGTGACGCCGGAAAGTCAACGCAGTCTCTCCAAATCGGTACGCCTTCCCGTACCTTCAACTAGCCGCCCAGACCAGCCCAGCGGATTCTCCCACCACGGGTAGGCTCGCATGGCGGCAGGCACGGCCACCGTGTTGATGGCAGTAATGAGCGGCGCCCGCGGCACGTTGGTGTAGTGGTACTGCACACCAATGATCACCGACTGCGTCGTGACCGGCGACATGGAGTCAAGCCTGTTTTGCCGGAGCCCTTCTATCTTATAGGGAAGCTGCGCTTCGCATCGAGTTCCCGTTTACGATCGATGTTCGCTTTCCGCGCTTTTACAACCGCGTCGACCGCATCTGTCAGTTGCGAGGGCAGGCTTTCCAAGTCTCTGGCTAAGTGCTGCAGGTTTGCTTCGATCACTCGGACTGTGTCGGCTAGATTTGTCTCCAGACGGTCGTTGTCTTCGAAGGTTAGAGTTAGGCTCGTTGGCGCGACATGAGCCCGCGTTCCGTGCATAAGCGTTTGCGTTGACGGGGCGATGTCGAAAGCGACGGAATCGCCACTGAACGGAATAATCACGTCAACAACGTCCCGCTCATGCCTGCGGCCGTCAATCGTATTCTCGCGCGTCTCTTTGCGACGTTTGCCCTCCCGCTTATTGAATTCTAATACAGGTACGGCCACGTCCATTTCCTTCATCAAATCACCGCGCAGTCTAGCCAGGGACTCATCTTCGAATGCTCCCTCATCCCAACCTTGAGCTCGCTCCGAACATATCTTGACGACCATGTCGATATAAGAATGAACCCTCTGCTTATGGAACATCAATATCACCTTTGTTGAACTCAAGTTTCACCGGCACATCCGTCATTGCATAGTGCACGAATTGCTGGCCGAGGGCAGTTAGTTCGTATTGCTCGCCGTCGTCAAATGCAGATACCATTTGGCGGCTGCCGTGACCTGGTTTGGCGCGATGTGGGGATTTCTTGACATAATTGCCCTGCCAATCCGTCTCACGATGCTGACGGACAATGCCTCCGGTACTTAAGTCCCGAAAAAGCAGCTTGAACAGATCGGCGTCAGCAGAATCCTCTCTCACGCGTTCGCGGCCAAGGGAGGTCCATACTTCACCTCTGGTGATGCCTTGCGCGTTATAAATCTTTGCCACGACTGCGAAGTGAAGTTCGGAATAAGTCTTAATCCATTCAAGAAACAGCCGCACTACGTCGTCATTGACCATCTTAATGGAGGCGGCATTGGCAAGCAGGTTCCTGAGAAGAACTCGCTTCTCCTTGCTTTCGGTTCCTGCCCAATCCCGAAAAGACTTCTTCAAAATAGACTGATATTCCGGGCTCTCAACGCGCTTGGCAACGTCCTCGTCGGTCATGTCGACCCGTGACATGATCTGGAGGATTGTCTCCTCCTTTTCCTTCATTTCCTCGCTCAGCATCTGCATCCAGTGCCGAAGGAATGCGTTGATTCTGTCCTGCTCTTTTTCGGACCAAGCCGCCGCCGCCGCCGCCAACAGCCCGCCCGCAAATGGGATCGCCCCGCTTACGACGTTCAGCGCTCCGCGAACGGCCTTGCCTCCGCGAGCGCCTTCTGGAAAATCCGAGTTGTCAGGGAGGTCGGTCAAATCAGGCTCTGCTTAAGGAGAAACTCGCCTTCGGCGGTTCGTATTTTTCAAGGGCCGCGAACGAGAATGTGTCTTGCTGCGGGCCTCGGTCAAACCATTCACAGATGGCCTGGCCGGTTTGACTGGTGCCGACAAATACCATCTTCGGGCCGCCCGTCTTGTGTCGAACCGCGTCGCCTATTTTCAATTCTGTCTCGTCCATGGATTTCCCTCAAATCAAGCCCAATTTATTTGAGAGCGAGCTTGAGACTCTACAAGGCAGCGTTGTTGACCTATCGCTGGTTTTTCGTTTCGATCGATTGCCACCCGAAGGAGGGTTCCCAATTGCTCAAGTAGCTCGGTTTCGGGCTCTGAGCGCATGCCGGCGCCGGCGCGGGCAATGGCATGCCGACGCCGATGACCGGCCGCATCGTTCATCCTCTCCCGATTGAGATCGTCGGCATATCACCGCCTTCCCCGGCCATGATGAATTCAAGCAGGGCACTGATCAGCAGTTCCGCGGTCCCTCGATCAAGCGATAGCTCGACGTCTTCTTCCTCGCTGGCCAACGGCAATAACCCTCTCAGCGGATTGCGGGAGGTCACCAGCACGTCGTTGTCCTGGTATTCAGCAGATAGAGGCAGGGGATTCTCCAAATAACGTTGGGTCGCGGACGCGCTTAAGCGGAAACGCAAGC
The DNA here is from genome assembly GCF_003998155.1 of Mesorhizobium sp. M1E.F.Ca.ET.063.01.1.1. Lineage (NCBI taxonomy): Bacteria > Pseudomonadati > Pseudomonadota > Alphaproteobacteria > Hyphomicrobiales > Phyllobacteriaceae > Mesorhizobium > Mesorhizobium sp. M1E.F.Ca.ET.063.01.1.1. The sequence goes on along the minus strand of NZ_RZSC01000041.1, from coordinate 3,307 downwards.
TGGTTGATGTTCGTGGGGTTGTGTTGGGCGGCTGTGCCGCTCGTTTTCTTCGACGTAAGGGCTCCCCCATCGTCGGTTGTCACGCGGCGTTATCAGGGTGCCTGGCGCCGCTTCTCTCAAGGCACGAGCAAATGGTGTCCAAGCCATCCCGGCAGTCAAGAGATTCTAACTGGGCGCCTTCTTGTGGGCGACGTGGCTGGTGACGAGCCGCACGGTATTGAGTCTTACCGTGATGCCCAGATCCTTGCTGCCTACGGTCACACTGTCCTCATCGACGGGCAGAACTTCCCCCATAGCTCGATCTTCTGCCCGCTGCTTATGTTTGGTGTCCTATCGACGATCGAATGCGGCTGCGAATAGCTTGGGATCAGGACGCTGATCCGATCCTCGGTGATGCGCTTGCGCACAGTCGCGGTGATCGCGACCTCGTCTCCAACCTTGATGTCCTTCGCCATACTGTGAGTCTGGCGCGGCCAACAGCTTAGTCAAGCATCCTCTAATGGAAGGATTGACGTTCCTCCGCAGGCATGTTCCTTTTATTGAGGGGGGAGCTTTGCCGACACTGAGAGATCCGCAGTACCGAGCATTTGCACGACGCGAGCTTTTTAGGCGTCAGGGCGGGAGATGCTTGTACTGCGAGCGCGAGTTCACCGAGGCCGGCGAGCTAGCAATGACTATCGAGCACTTGAAGCCCAAGATGAAGGGCGGGAAGGACGGCCTTAAAAATCTGGCCGCCGCCTGTTGGCACTGCAATCAGCACCGCGGCAAGCAGATGAACGCCACTAAGATGCGGAAGGAGGCTGAGGCTAAGGTCAAGGCAAAAGCATCCGCGGTCGGCGCGAAAAAATCTGTCACGAGTCCCTTGCCGACATCACCTCGTGAAGGAATATAATCCTCTCCGGTGCGGCGACCCAATTACGAGGATCGCCATGGGCTCAAAGTTTCCATTCTCAGAAAACACCCTTGGGAGAATACTCGAGGCAGGCACAGGGCTATCGGTCGACTGCCTAACATGTCGCCGGCACGCCGTTCTCAACATTGCAGAGCTTGTGCGCCGGCTTGGACCAGATCAGCCGTGCTTGCATTGGAGCCTGATCAAAGTGCTGTTCTGCCACGAGTGCAGGGCCGCCGCCCGAGAAGATCGCAATTTGCATTTCACTCACCGGGCCCGGACTCCTGAGCAGCGGAGGCCTGATCCGTAGGGTTCAGGGCTTGCCTGGCAAGATGATCAAGAGCTTGATTGATGCGTCCACGCAGCAGCCGACGCGCGTTCCGCAGATCCATCGGCTTCGCTGGCGGAGGATTCTTGGTGTCATGATGCCGATGGAACCAGTTTGCTGTGCGGCTGAAGCGGGCCATCTCGTTGTCTTTTTTCCCAAAGCCTGCCTGTTCCAGGCATTCCATGGCCTTGTAGAGGTCGAACCAGCCGGGCTCGCCTGCGCAATAGTTCAGCGCATGGGTCAGCAAGTCATTGTTCCTTGAGGCGGTATATCGGCTTTGGGCCGTAGTCGGAGCGGGCGGCGGGACAACGATGTTACCATCCTTGTCTCGGATGATGACGTGGAATTCGGCGGACGGTCCGCCAAAAGAAAAATGCGCTGTTTCCGCTCTTAGGATCACATGACGGATCAGCTTGCCGCCGCGCATTTCAGCGGCCCCGTCAGGTTCAACGGATGACTTTCCCATTATGCCCGCAACGACCCCGTTCAACGTGCGGACTATGCCGTCACCGATATTGTAGGTGTCTTTGAGGGAAGTGAGGCCGTCTAGCTCTTGCGACTTGAGGACGAGCAATTGGTCGCCCGACTCATGCGGCATCAATTCAACATAGGGGTCGAAGGGTGGCTTGAACATTTTCAGCCAAGTGTCTTGGTCTGAATCGTTGGCCTTAATCACCAGCCACATGGATTCGTCTCGGTTGCCGTACCTTTTTGGAAGGTCTCCGATCGACGGGCGAGAGGCAAGCCCGGTTGAGCGACAGTCCGGGCACTCCACCGTTTTACCGGGGCATCCGACCCGATGCGTGCCATCTGGGCAGCACTCGCCGTGTGTTCGCGCCCGCTGCGGGCAAACAAACAAGATGCCGGCGCCAAGGCACTGCGGGCATTCGGTCATTCGCCAAACTCCTCCTTCAGGCGCTGCTTGGCCCACGGCCGATTGGAGCGCTCAAGGAACAGCTTGCGCAATTTAGGGGAGACGGATTTGACCTTGCTCGGCCGGCATAGCTGCGCACAGTCGATAGCTGCTGGTTTTCCGGCACCGGCCGCATGGCCAGTTTGATGCCCTCAGTGTCTTCGGCTGTGAACGTCGCCATGCATAGGCTGTGCCGCTTCGCTATTTTCGCGATGCCGCGGCGCGTCATGAGCAGTGTCTTGGCTACTTCGTCATGGGTGTAGATCTTGTCCATGCCGGCATGGACCTTGCCAGGCTGGGGTACGTGACCGAACTGCTGGTCGCCAGCTTGCTGGAGGATTTGGCATCCTATGCGAAAGCCGGTCTCAGCGCTTGCACTGGTTGACCGGAAACGGGAAGTGGTCGTCGCCCATGCCGAGGACGTTGAAATCAAGACGCGTCAGTTGCGAGAAGCGTTTTACGCGGCTGCGTAAGCGGGATGACAACCCGAGGCAAGAGCCCGCTTCGGCGGGCTTTTTCGTGCGCGCAGAATTTTTTAGGCGCGCGCGTCCTATGGTGTGATTCAGTGGCGCCCGATGGGTCCGCCGCTCGCAAGGAAAGGACGCTGAAAATGATGACTTCGAATTTGCCACTTCATGGCGGGCTGGCTGATATCGCAAACCGAATTGCGAAGCGTGTTGAATATATCAGTTTTGCCTGCGAGCGCCTTAGATCTTACGAGCCGGTCATGGACGGTTCAGCCAAGTGTCCCGCCTGCCATATTTTGAAGAACAAGTCGTCGAAGCTCGCCGCGGTTGGGGACAGATCCGACGAGGTGAGTCAGTATGAATGCAGGCAGTGCCCGGAGCGATATCAGCTAGGACGTTGACGGCCTTATTTGGTTGAACCAAAGCGGGGAAGGCGACCGCCGCTGTCCGAAAAGGCTCATCAGTCGCGCGTGAACTATCGGCAAGGCATTGATCTGGCTCGCTGATTGAGGAAAATTATGGATTAGGCATTGCAGGATTTGCAGTGTTTGGCCGCTGTTTTCTTGCAATTCGATTTGCCGATTGAACGAAGCCGCTAACGCGGCATTTGGCGGATCGGTTTGCGGGTGACGCTTCTGTTTTGAAGGATTGTGGCTGTTGAAGCGCAATCTCGAGAACAGGAGCAATGAGATGGTCGAGTTGAGCCC
>NZ_RZSC01000419.1:0-5207 GCF_003998155.1 Mesorhizobium sp. M1E.F.Ca.ET.063.01.1.1 | reverse complement strand
GTACTCGGCCAACGCTCCCTCTTGAGGGTCGGATCGTCTAGCAACGATCTTCCAGCGCAAACCTCCAGCGAAAGATGATCCACGCCATGCGAATTCCATTCAGCCAGGCCTTCCTGCCGACACGCCGGCAAGCAACAATGGCGGCGCTCGGCTCAGCCCTCTTTCTGGCAGCCTGCTCGCAGGAGAAGAGCCAGGTGCCACCCGGCATGGGAGGCTCCGGCAGACCCGAGGTCGGCGTCGTCACCCTGCATCCGCAATCGGTCGCGATCACCGCCGAACTGCCGGGCCGCACGGCTGCCTCGCTCATTGCCGAGGTGCGCCCGCAGGTCGACGGCATCATCCGGCAGCGACTGTTCCAGGAAGGCGCCGAGGTGGTGGCAGGGCAGCCGCTCTACCTCATCGATCCGGTGAGCTATCAGGCAGCCTATGACAGCGCCGTCGCCGCCCAGCAGAAGGCAGAGGCCGCGCTCCCCACCGCGCAGGCCAAGTTCGACCGTTACTCCGGATTGCTGGAGCAGCATGTGGTGTCGAAGCAGGATTATGACGATGCCGCCGCGACATTGGCACAGGCTCAAGCCGATGTGGCGTCCGCCAAGGCCGGCGTCGAAACCGCGCGCATCAGCCTGAACCGCACATCGATCACCGCGCCGATCGCCGGCCGGATCGACAAATCCTCGCTGACGCCCGGAGCACTCGTCACCGCCAACCAGGAAACGGTGCTGACCACCATCCGCTCGCTCGATCCGATCAATGTCGACGTCACGCAGTCGAGCACCAACCTGCTCAATCTGCGCCAGGCGATCAACGAAGGCCGGCTGAAATTCAGCGGGACCAATGTCAGCGTCAAGCTGAAGCTCGACAACGGCACCATCTACGCGCAGAACGGCAAGCTGGAGTTCGCCGGCGCCAATGTCGACCAGTCGACCGGCACCTTCGCGCTCAGAGCCCAGTTCCCCAATCCCGACCGGCTGCTCTTACCCGGCATGTATGTGCGCGCCATCGTTGAGGAAGGCGTCGCGCAAAACAGCTTCCTGGTGCCGCAGCGCGGCGTCACCCGCGACCCCAAGGGCCAGGCGACGGCCATGGTCGTCAATACCCAGGGCAAGGTCGAGCAGCGCGTGCTCGGCGTGCGCAACAGCGTCGGCAACAATTGGCTGGTGGATTCCGGCGTCGGCGACGGCGACCGCGTCATCGTCGAGGGCCTGCAGCTGGTGCGCGCCGGAGGCGACGCGACAGCGGTCGAAGTGACGATCGACGAAACGACCGGCGAGATCAAGGACCGCGAGCAGAATTCCGCCTCGGCGACCGCCGCCGGCGGCAATGCCGCCGGTGCCGCCAAGCAGCCGGCCTCCGGCGCAACCGGGAACTGAAGCGATGTCGGGATTCTTCATCAACCGGCCGATCTTCGCCTGGGTGATCGCCATCGTGATCATGCTGGGCGGCCTCTTGGCGCTGCAGTCGCTGCCGATCTCGCAATATCCGCAGATCGCGCCCACCACGGTCAACATCAGCGCCAGCTATCCCGGCGCCGATGCCCAGACCGTCGAGAACTCGGTGACCAAGGTCATCGAACAGGGCATGACCGGCATCGACAATCTCGACTATATGACGGCGACGTCGACCTCGACCGGACAGGCCTCGATCACGCTGACCTTCACCAGCGGCGCCAACGCGGACACCGCCCAGGTGCAGACGCAGAACAAGCTGCAGCTCGTGCAGTCGCAGCTGCCGCAGGTCGTGCAGAGCAACGGCATCACCGTCTCCAAATCCTCGACCGGCTTCCTGATGGTCATCGGCTTCGTCTCCAGCGACGGCAAGATGAACTCGACCGACCTCGCGGACTATGTCGACTCAACCGTCAACGACACGCTGAAGCGTGTCGAAGGCGTCGGCTCGACGCAGCTTTTCGGCTCCGGCTATGCCATGCGCATCTGGCTCGACCCGGACAAACTAGCGCAATACGCGCTGATGCCGAGCGATGTCGCCACGGCCATCGAGGCGCAGAACACGCAGGTCTCGGCCGGCCAGCTCGGCGGCCTCCCGGCGCGCAAGGGCCAACAGCTCAACGCCACGGTAACGGCGAAGAGCCGGCTGCAGACCGCCGAGCAGTTCCGCAACATCATCCTGAAGAGCAACACCGACGGCTCGCTGGTGCGGCTGAACGATGTCGCCAAGGTCGAGATCGGCGCCGAAAGCTACACCACCCAAGCCCATTACAACGGCAAGCCGGCCGCCGGCGTCGCCGTCAGCCTGGCGACCGGCGCCAACGCGATCAGCACGGCGGAAGCGGTGCGCACGACGATCAATCGCCTGAGCTCGACCTTCCCGCAAGGCGTCGAAGTCGTCTACCCGTACGACACCTCGCCCTTCGTGCGCCTGTCGATCGAGGAAGTGGTGAAGACGCTCGCCGAAGCGATCGTGCTCGTGTTCCTGGTGATGTTTCTGTTCCTGCAGAACCTGCGCGCCACCATCATCCCGACGATCGCCGTACCGGTAGTGCTGCTCGGCACATTCGGCGTGCTCTCCTTCTTCGGCTATTCGATCAACACGCTCACCATGTTCGCCATGGTTCTGGCCATCGGCCTGCTTGTCGACGACGCCATCGTCGTGGTCGAGAATGTCGAGCGCGTGATGCAGGAGGAAGGCCTGCCGCCGAAGGAGGCGACGCGCAAATCGATGAACGAGATCACCGGCGCGCTGATCGGCATCGCCACCGTGCTGTCGGCCGTGTTCGTGCCGATGGCCTTCTTCGGCGGCTCCACGGGCATCATCTACCGGCAGTTCTCCGTCACCATCGTCTCGGCGATGGTGCTCTCGGTGCTGGTGGCACTGGTGCTGACGCCGGCGCTCTGCGCCACCATCCTGCGCCCGGCCAAGGACCATGCGAGGCAAAGGGGTCCGTTCGGCTGGTTCAACCGCATGTTCGATCGCGGCACCATCGCCTACCGCGACGGCTCGCACGGCATCATCAACCGTTCCTGGCGCTTCCTCGTCGTCTTCCTGGCCATCGTCATCGCCATGGGCTGGATGTTTGCCCGGCTGCCGAGCTCGTTCCTGCCGGAGGAAGACCAGGGCATCCTGATAACCAGCGTGCAATTGCCGGTCGGCGCGACGCAGGACCGGACCGAGCGCGTGCTTGCCCAAGTGACCGACCACTATCTCAAGGAAGAGAAGGACGCGGTCGACGGGGTGTTCACCGCTTCCGGCTTCGGTTTCGGCGGCGCCGGACAAAATGTCGGCATCGCCTTCGTTCGGCTGAAGGATTTCGACAAGCGCACAACGCCGGCAATGGCCGCGCAAGCGGTCGCCGGCCGCGCCATGGGCGCCTTCTCCAGGATCAGGGATGCGCAGGTCTTTGCGCTTGCTCCCCCCGCCATCCAGGGTTTCGGCAACACCAGCGGCTTCGACTTCTACCTGCAGGACGTCAACGGCGCCGGCCACGAGGCGCTCCTTCAGACGCGCAACCAGTTGCTGGCCTTGGCCAGCCAGAGCAAGCTGCTTGCCAGCACCCGCCCCAACGGCCAGGAAGATCAGCCGCAGTTCTCGGTCGACATCGACCAGGAAAAGGCCAGCGCCCTCGGCATCGGCCTCGCCGACATCAACAACACGCTGTCGAGCGCCTGGGGCAGCGACTACGTTAACGACTTCATCGATCGCGGCCGGGTGAAGCCGGTCTATCTGCAATCGGATTCGGACTTCCGCATGCAGCCGGAGGATCTGGACAAATGGCAGGTCCGCAATTCCGGCGGCGCGATGGTGCCGTTCTCGGCCTTCGCCTCCAGCCACTGGACCTATGGCTCGCCCAGGCTCGAGCGTTTTAACGGTTCGGCGGCGGTCGAGATCCAGGGCGCCGCGGCCGCCGGCCAGAGCTCGGGCGCCGCCATGGACGAGATCGACAGGCTGGTCGCGCAACTGCCCGCCGGCTATTCGCATGAATGGACCGGCCTGTCGCACCAGGAGAAGCTTTCCGGCAACCAGGCGATGTCGCTCTATGCGATTTCGGCGCTCGTCGTCTTCCTATGCCTCGCCGCGCTTTACGAGAGCTGGTCGATCCCGTTCGCCGTCATGCTGTCGGTGCCGATCGGCATCTTCGGCGCGCTGGCGGCGGCCACACTCTTCGGCCAGACCAACGACGTCTATTTCAAGGTCGGCCTGCTCACCACGATCGGCCTTGCCTCGAAGAACGCCATCCTGATCGTCGAGTTCGCCATTGAGCGGCAGGCGGCAGGCATGGGCCTGGTCGAGGCGACGCTCGAAGCGGCGCGACAACGCCTGCGGCCCATCCTGATGACGTCGCTGGCCTTCATCCTCGGCGTCACGCCTCTGGCGATCGCCAGCGGCGCGGGCTCGGGCGCGCAGAACTCAGTCGGCATCGGCGTCATGGGCGGCATGATCGCGGCGACCGTGATCGGCGTCTTCCTGGTGCCGCTTCTCTTCGTCACGGTGCGCCGCATCTTCAAGGGCAAGGCAGCCAAGCAGGATTCTGGGCAGGATACGGGCGGGACGCCAGCCACAGCCACTCAGCAATAAGGGTTTCTCACATGACAGGTTTCGAACGTGGTCTGCGGACCGCGAAGGGGCTGCTTTTGCCCGTGTTCACCGCCGCTCTGCTTTCCGGCTGCGTCGTCGGCCCCGACTATCGGACGCCTTTGATGGTGGTGCCGGCGACCTGGAGCGACCGGACGGGGACAAAGCCGGCCAAGCCGGCGGAATTGTCCAAATGGTGGCTGAAGCTGCGCGATCCCGAACTCAACGCGCTGGTCGAAGAAGCCGTTGCCGGCAATCTCGACGTCGCCGCCGCAAAGGCCAAGATTCGAAAAGCCCGCGCAAGCTACCGCCAAAGCGCAGGTGCATTGGCGCCGTCGCTGGACGGTTCCGCGTCGGCTACGCGCAACAAGTCGGCCGCGACCACCTCGGGCTCGAATTCCGTTTATAGCGAATACCAGGCCGGGTTCGACGCCAGCTGGGAACTTGACCTTTTCGGCGCCAACCACAGGGCCGTCGAGGCCGCACGCTATGGCCTGGACGCTTCGGAAGAAGAGCTCCGCTCGACCCTGCTGACCCTGGTTGGCGATGTTGCCTCCAACTACGTCCAGGCCCGCGGCTACCAGACACGCATCGCGCTCGCCCGGCGCTCGGCCGCATCGCAAAGGCAGACCGCCGAGCTCACCCGCACGATGGCGCTGGCGACATCGGCAGCGGTAGCC
>NZ_RZSC01000418.1:0-5210 GCF_003998155.1 Mesorhizobium sp. M1E.F.Ca.ET.063.01.1.1 | reverse complement strand
GCCATCAGAACCATCGACGCCCTGTGGCAGGCCATCGGCGATATCTGCAATCTCTTCTCTCCAACAGAATGCAGAAACTACTTCACTGCCGCAGGCTATGGACTCACATGAAAGTCCGCCGCTCTAGCCGAGCTTCTTGCCAAGGCTAAGTGTGAGGCATCACACGAGATAAGATAAATATGCCTTGGCGAGGCCTGTCTTTTCCATCCAGCTTGCGGCCGTTGTTCGGATTACCCGGACTGCGAACCAATATCCCGGTGCTTGGTGCGCGCGGTTCTTTGTCTTTCGCATGGTGACCGGCCAACCTGTGAGCAGAAAGCCACATTTCCAAAGAATAGACTGGACTACCAGCCGGCTTGGTTGACAAGAATGCCCCCTATGACATTATCCGGCGGGGATTTTCAGGAGAGCTTGGCATGAAGAAGATTTACGAGAGGCCTTCCCTGGTGAAAAAGGGCCGGCTTTCGTCGGTTGTAGCGCAGTCGCTTTCCACGCCGACTTAACCACTGCAGGTACGGAAGAGCCTGATCGGCTCGTGCTAGGGTGTTCTGGCACGGCGCGTTGATGCCTACCGGTGAATTTGCATTCAGGATAATTGGAGGATTTAGACAGTGAAGAAGACATACGAGAAGCCGACCGTCGTCCGCAAGGGCAAGCTTTCGGCAGTCACGGCGCTGAACGCCCCCTCTCGAGGCTGATCGAATTCGCACCGCGGCGCAGTTGAACCGCGGCGCAGTTGAGGAGCGGCATCGTTCTCGATGTCGCTCCTTTGTGCTTGTCAGGGCTGTGGAGCCGATCCTCGCCAGAAGGGCAAGACTACGGCAATTCCGCATAAGGCCCGTCAGTGGCAGATAAACTGGGCGAAGACCGGCCTCACCGCGCCAGCACCAGTTCATCCAGCACAGCCTGCCAGTAGTGCTTCGTGGAGATGCGCACGCGCGTCACCGCCTTCAGCATCGGCGCGTAATGGACCGGCGTCAGCGCCGAAAGCACGATCTCGTCGCTGGCGACGAGATCGTCGCCGAGCCAGCTTTCGACCAGCGCCACCTCGCCTTCCGAGGCCAGCCATGCGGCGGCGAGCATCGCCGAATGGAAGCCGAAGGGCGTGGCACGGCCGAACTCCGCCGGATGGCCGCTGCTGGTGTAGGTCACATGGCCGCCAGAGAGATTGCCGTTGAGATACCCCTCGCTGTCCTTGACATATTGGCTCGTCAGGGCGTTGAGGTTGCGCCAGTCGAGCCCGCCATGGCCGGAAGGGACTTTCTGGAAGGGCAGCGCGGTGACGTCGTCGAAGCCGACCGTCTCGAGCGCCGCCTTGGCGGCGATCGCGCCCGGCCGCAAAAGGCCTAGATCGGCCGGATAGGGCGAGAGCGCGAGGCGCCGGTCAAGACCCGAGCCCGCAATCGCAAGCGTGTCGGCCTCGGCGGGAAGATCGATATGGAAGCTGCCGGGCGCGATCGGCCTGGTCTCCAGCAGCCTGCCCTTGCCCAGCAGCGAAAGCGTTGCCTCGGCCTCCGCGATGCCGCGCACGAAGCGCGCTGGCGAGAGGCCGACCATCGCGGGCAGATCCTCTCCCACCAGGCCGGCGGGTGAGCCTGGCAATCCGCTGAGCCTCAGCGACTGGTTCTCGTTGCCGGTGCTGACGCGCCAGCCTTTCGGCACGGAGACGCAGAAGCGGTAGGTTCCAGGCTTGCGCAGGACCGCGCGGCGCTTCTTTGTCGACATGACGAAATTGGCAAAGCCGCCATTGTTGGTGCGCACCGCTGCGAGGAAGGCGCCCTTCTCGTCATAGGCCCGCACCACGATGCCGCCTATCGGGCGGTCGGCCTTTCCGAATTTCCCGTCGCCGTCGACATCCATGAAGACGAAGGAGGAATAGTTGAGCGTTCCGCGACCGCCGCTCCAGTTGGTGCGGGGCGCATAATCGCGCGCGGGATCGGCGCTGCCGCGCGCCTTGCGGCGCGTGCGATGGAGATGCCGGGCGAGAATGATGAGAGCGATCGCGCCGGCGAGGAAGAGGGCCGAGACGAGAAGGATGAGGGTATTAGCCATGGCGGGCGAGCGATGGCTGGACAAAAATATTCAAGATGAAAAGCATAAAGTCTGCCCCCCCTTTTTATGACTTGCAAAACTAGCGTGGGACGTCGATGCCGCACAACCACCACTGATTAAACGCTAAGCGCAGGCCTTGAAATGCTGGAGGGACAGCGCCGACTTGCCCTTCTCCCCTTGTGGGAGAAGGTCAGGTAGCCACCTCCACCCACACCGGCGCGTGATCGCTGGCGTTGTCCTGTCCACGCACCCCGCGATCGATGCCGGCCCCTCTCAGCTTGCGCACCAGTTTCTTCGACAACAGGACGTGGTCGAGTCTCAGCCCCGCGTCGCGCGGCCAGCGGTTCCGGCGGTAGTCCCAGAAAGTGTAGAGCTTCTCCTCCTTCGGGAAGACTTTTCGCAGCGCATCCGTCCAGCCCTGCTCGATGAGCGCGGCGAAGGCGGCGCGGCTTTCAGGCTGCACCAGCGCGTTGTCGTCATAGGAGCGGGTTTGGTAGATGTCGCGCGGCTCGGGCACGATGTTGTAGTCGCCGGCGAGCACCACCGGCAGGCCGGTGTCGAGAAGCTCGCTGGCATGGGCCGCGAAGCGCTCGTGCCAGGCGAGCTTGTAGGCGAATTTCGGCCCCGGTTGCGGATTGCCGTTCGGCGCATAGAGGCAGGCAATGACGATGCCGTCGACCGCCGCCTCGATGTAGCGCGCCTGCCGGTCGCCATCGTCGCCGGGCAGCGCGTCGCGCGTCAGCACCGGCTCGGCGCCGCGCGCGAGAATGGCGACGCCGTTCCAGGTAGGCTCGCCCTTCCACACCGCGCCGTAGCCGGCGTTCGCCAGCCGGGTCAACGGAAACTGCGTGTCGCGCGCCTTGAGCTCCTGCAGGCAGACGACATCGGGTTTGGCGACGGCCAGCCAGGCGAGAAGGTTTTCCAGCCGGCTGTTGATGTTGTTAATGTTGAAGGTGGCGAGTTTCATTCAAGTCAGACTCGTCGGCGCAATCAGCCCGCGATCCAGGCCCTCACCGTCTCCGCCACCGTCTTCAGATGATCTGCCGTCGAAAACCCCGACACCGCCTTGCGGGGTTTCAGGTCGTGGTCGCCGTCCTCCAGCCAGACCACCTGAATAGCCTCGGACAGGCCGTAGGTCGCGACCTCGTCCTTCGTGCCGAACTCGTCGCGCGTGCCCTGGAAGATCAGTGTCGGGGTCTTCAAGTCAGCGAGGTGTTTTGTCCGGAGTTGCTCCGGCTTGCCGGGCGGATGGAAGGGATAGCCGAGGCAGACCAGGCCGGCGATCTCGCCCTTGGCGAACATCTCGTCGGCGACCATGGAGGCGACGCGCCCGCCCATCGACTTGCCGCCGATGATGAGCTTGCCGGTCACGCCCTTGGCGCGCAGATCGGCGATCGCCTTGATGTATTCGGGATTCACCGTCTCGGCGCGCGGCGGCGGCTTGCGGTGGCCGTAGCGGCGCGCCGCCATGTAGTGGAACTCGAAGCGCGCGACGCGAAAGCCGGCGGTGGCAAGCGCCTTGGCAGTGGCGGCCATCGAGGCGGAATCCATCGGCGCGCCGGCGCCGTGGGCGAGCAGGATGGTGACGGGGGCGGATTCGGGGCCGTCGAAGAGGAAGTAGGTCATGGCGTCTCCGGCGTGGGCGACCCCTTCTCCCCTTGTGGGAGAAGGTGGCCGAGCGAAGCTCGGTCGGATGAGGGGTGCTCCAGCTTGGCGGACACGCCCATCGATTTCCCGGCAAACGACAAGATCACCAGCGTCTCATTCCTTCCAACACCCCTCATCCGTCTCGGCGCTGCGCGCCGATCCACCTTCCCCCACAAGGGGAGGAGGAGAGGCGCTCACCCCGCCGTGCGCGCCATGTGCAGGTCCACGAACTGTATCCCCTTCTGCGCCAGCCTTGCCCATTCTGACCCCGCATCGAGCTCGAGATAGCGCACCCACAACCGGCGGGCCTCATTCAGATTTCCGGCGTCGAATTCCAGCCGCGCAAGGTTGAACACCGGATCGGCATAGGCCTTGTCGAGCGCGATCGCTTTTTGCAAATGCCTTCTCGCCGACGCCACCTTGCCCTCGTCGCTCATCAGCCCGGCAAGATTGAACCAGGCTTCGACAAAGCCCGGATCGAGTTTTATCGCACGGGCGTAGTCGTGCGCGGCGTCGGCCACACGGCCGGCGCCGCGCAGGCAGTTGGCGCGGTTGAAGGCGGCGATGGCATCCTTGGGATCGATCGCCAGGCAGCGCTGGTAGAGCGCGGCCGCGTCGTCGTGGCGCCCCCCCTCTTCCGCGGCTTCGGCCTCGGCGAACAACTCCTCAATCGTGTCGTCTTCCGGTGAGCCGAGATCGAACAGGAGCTGGCCGTCGAGTTCGCTCATCCCATCGTCGAGATAGATCGCATCCGGCCTGCCATGCTGCGAGCCAAGGTTGAGCGACTTGGCGGTGAGCGAGGCAACCGGGCCGGAGCGGTGGACGGAGCGCGCGATCGCGCCCCAGGTGGCGCCGCTGGCGATCAGCCCCGCATATTTGCGGGCCAGGATCAGGTCGCGGAAGGAGTAAGGCTCGGCATCATGCTCGAAGGCGTCGAACAGCGACAGCATGTCGAGATCGTCGCCGGTAAGCCGCGACTGGTCGATGAGAGATTGCCTGGAAAGCGAGGACGCCTCCGGCGCTTTCATCAGCCCGAGCAGGCGCAGAAACCCGTTCTCGCTGATGAGCGCACGCCCGGCGCCGCGCTCGGCTTTCGCGCGACGCTCGATCTCGGCGTCGTCGGCCTTCGTCGGCTTGACGAGAAGCGCGCGGCCGAACACGACATGCGTGGTGCGGCGCGTGACGCCGCGCCTCAGCTCGGCATGTCGGCGCTCGACCTCGCGCGCGCCGAGCCTGAGCGGAAAGGCTACAAACGCGCCAACGACGCCGAAGACGGCGCCGGGAACGATCGCCGGCCCTCCAGTCACTTCTTGCTCTTGCCGACGGCCTTCAACAGGTTCGCCTTCAGCGGATTCTCAGGCGCGCCGCCACCGGCGGCCGCCTTCCTGGCGGGCTTGGCCGGCGCCTCTTCGGCCTTGCTCTTCGACTTGGCCGGCGGCTTCGCCTGCTGCGACAGGCTCGCCTTCAGCGCATCCATCAGGGTGGTGACATTGCCCCGCTCCGGTGCCGCC
>NZ_RZSC01000417.1:0-5211 GCF_003998155.1 Mesorhizobium sp. M1E.F.Ca.ET.063.01.1.1 | reverse complement strand
GGCCGGGACCACGCCCGCCGTCGACAGCGCGCCGACGGTTGGCTTCAGCCCGACGACGTTGTTGAGGCCGGCCGGGATGCGCCCCGAGCCGGCGGTGTCGGTGCCGAGCGCGAAGGAGACGATGCCGCGCGCCGTCGCCACCGCGGAGCCGGAAGAGGAGCCGCCCGGCACCAGCCTCGGATCGATCGCATTCCTTGGGATCGGCCAGGGCGTGCGCACACCGACGAGGCCGGTGGCGAACTGGTCGAGATTGGTCTTGCCGACGACCAGGGCGCCCGCCGCCTTGAGTTTCGCCACGACCGTCGCATCCCTGTCCGGCGTGTAGGCATATTCGGCGCAGGCGGCCGTGGTCGGCATGCCGGCGACATCGATGTTGTCCTTGACGGCGAAGGGGATACCCCAGAGCGGCTTGGCCACGGGGTCGAACGAACCAAGCGCTTCGGCCTCGGCCAGCATCGCGGCTTTCGTCGCAAGGTGGATGAAGATGCCGGGATCGCCCGCCGCCTCGATGCGGGCCAGCACCCTATCGATCACCTCGGCTATGCCGGTGCCAGCCTGGTAAGCCGCATGCAGGCTGCCGATGTCGAAGCGGATGTCGCTCATTTCGTCTCCCCCAGAATGATAACCGGCAGGTCCCATTGGATCAGCACGACGCAACCGTCCTTCGTCCACACCGAATGCTCGGTGCCGACCGGATTGAGGATCACGCTGCCCGCCGGATAGTCACCGTTCTCGTCGCTCTGGGTGCCTTCCAGCACGACGATGGTTTCCAACCCGGCATGGCGGTGGCGCGGAACGCCGGCGCCTGGCTGATATTTAAGGACGGCCACACTCGGCTCGACCGGCCCGCCCCTGAGAAGCCAGTGCACCGTCACGCCGTCACGGAAAGGCACGAACGCCAGATCGCGCCAGCCACCGTCGACGAGGCCGGCAAAGGCAAGATTAGGCATTCGCAATTCCCTTGAGCACCTGATTGGTGGTCGCCGTCCAGCCGACGATCGCGCCCTGCGCCCTGATCATGGCGAGCGCGGCGGCCTTGAATTCGGGAAAGTAGCTCTCCGTCGCGTCTTCGGCGACCAGACACTCATAGCCGCGGTCGTTGGCCTCGCGCATGGTCGTCTGCACGCAGACTTCTGTCGTCACTCCGGCAAAGACCAGTTGCCGGGCGCCGATCCGCTTCAGGTCATCGCCGAGGCCGGTCGCGTAGAAGGCGCCCTTGCCGGGCTTCTCGATGACGATCTCGCCGGGCAAAGGCGCGAGCTCATCGAGGATCGCCGTGCCTGGCTCGCCGGCGATCAGCACGCGGCCCATCGGGCCGGCATCGCCGATGCGGATCGACGGATTGCCGCGGTTGCGCTTGGCTGGCGGCAGGTCCGAAAGGTCGGGCCTGTGGCACTCCATGGTGTGGATCACCGGCAGGCCAGCGGCGCGAAAGCCTTCGATCAGCTTTTTCACCGTCGGCACGATCGCCGTCACCCGGCTGACGTCGTTGCCGAGGCTGGCGCCGAAGCCGCCGGGCTCGGCGAAGTCGCGCTGCATGTCGATGACGATAAGTGCCGTGGTCTCGGGCCTGAAAGCAAAGGCGAAAGGCAGCGCTTCGATTTTTGCCATCAATGGTGCCCCGCCATGTGCTCGCCGATCGTCTGCACGCTCGCTTGCGCGATCGGCGTCTCGTAGACGAGGGCGCCGTCGGACATGACGAGGATGCGGTCCGAAAGCTCCAGGAGCTCGTCCAGATCTTCCGACATCAGGAGCACCGCGGCCCCCGCGTTGCGCGCCTTCATGATGCGGGCGCGGATTTCGGCGACGGCAGAGAAGTCGAGGCCGAAGCAGGGGTTGGAGACGATCAAAAGGTCGACCTCGCCGGTCAGCTCGCGGGCGAGCACGGCGCGCTGCACGTTGCCGCCCGACAGCGAGGCGATCGGCGAGGAGAGCGATGCGGTCTTCACCTTGAACTGCTCGACCAGCCGGGCGCTGAAGGATTTGATGGCGCTAGCGCTGATCCAGCTCACCGGCCTGCCGTTGCCATCGACGTCGAAGGTGCGGAAGGCGATGTTCTCGGCGACCGTCATTCTCGGCGCGCAGGCATTCTTCAATGGCTCTTCCGGGATGAGGCGGACGTTGAGCGCACGCGCCTCGGCGCGCGTCGCGGCAT
The DNA here is from genome assembly GCF_003998155.1 of Mesorhizobium sp. M1E.F.Ca.ET.063.01.1.1. Lineage (NCBI taxonomy): Bacteria > Pseudomonadati > Pseudomonadota > Alphaproteobacteria > Hyphomicrobiales > Phyllobacteriaceae > Mesorhizobium > Mesorhizobium sp. M1E.F.Ca.ET.063.01.1.1. Next base: position 3,056 of record NZ_RZSC01000417.1, on the reverse strand, counting down.
AGGCCGCGCCGCGAACCATGACTTCCCCTTGATCGCGAGCGCGCTGTCCGGCCAGCACTTCCAGGAACTCCTTCTGACCGTTGCCCGAGATGCCGGCGATGCCGACGATCTCGCCGGAGCGCACGCCGAGATCGGTGATGTTGATCGATTTGAGGCCGGTTCGGTCCGGAGCCTTCAGCGCCTTGACCTCGAGCACGATCTCGGCATCCGGCTTCGGCTCGGCGCGGCTGTCGAGCGCGGCGATCGGCTGGTCGCCGATCATCATCGCCGCCATTTCCCTATGCGAAAGATCCGAGACCTTCCCGGCTCCGGTGAGCCTGCCCTTGCGCAGCACCGTGATGTCGTCGGCGAATGCCGTGACCTCGTGGAACTTGTGCGAGATCATCAGCACGGTGAGGTCGCCTGCCTTCGTCATGCCGCGCACCAGGCCGAGCACTTCCTGCGCCTCGCCCGGGGTCAGCACGGATGTCGGCTCGTCCAGCACCAGGAAATTGCGGCCGAGATAAAGCTGTTTGATGATCTCAAGCTTCTGCTTCTCGCCGGCGGCGAGCTCGGCCACCTTGACGTCGAGCGGCAGCTTGAACGGCATGCCGTTCATGAAGGCCGCAAGCGCTGTGCGCTCCTTGCGCCAGTCGATGACGCCGGGCACCTTCTCACGCGAGATGACCAGGTTCTCGGCGCCGGTCAGCGAAGGCACGAGCGTGAAATGCTGATAGACCATGCCGAGGCCGAGCGCCGAGGCATCTCTCGGGCTGGCGATCGTCACCTCGCGTCCGTCGACCAGCATGTCGCCCGCCGTCGGATGGTAAAAACCCATCATGCATTTGACCAGCGTCGACTTGCCAGCGCCGTTCTCGCCGAGCAGCGCGTGGAAAGAGCCTGCAGGCACCTTGATGGAGACGTCGTCGAGCGCGGTGAAAGCGCCGAAGCGCATGGTCATGCCGATGGTCTCGACGCCGATCGCCTTGCGATGGAGAGTTCCGCTCATCGCCGGTTCCTCATGGCAGCTGCGCGACGAGGGCGGCGGAATTCGAGACGGCGCCGAAGACGCCGCCCTGCATCTTGATCATCTTGATCGCCGCCAGGTGGTTGCCGTAGTCGGTCGCGCCGCAGCAATCCTCCAGCATCACGCATTCGAAGCCGCGGTCGTTGGCCTCGCGCATGGTGGTGTGCACGCAGACATCGGTTGTGATTCCGGTGAGCACGATGTTTTCGATGCCGCGCTGGTTGAGGATCAATTCGAGATCGGTGGCGCAAAACGAGCCTTTGCCCGGCTTGTCGATGATCGGCTCGCCCTCGGCCGGATAGAGGTCGGGGATGATGTCCCAGCCAGGCTCGCCGCGCACCAGGATGCGCCCGCAAGGGCCGGGATCGCCGATGCCGGCATTGATGCGGCGCGAGCGCCAGCGCTTGTTGGCGGGCAGGTCGGCGAGGTCGGGACGATGGCCCTCGCGCGTGTGGATGATGGTGTAGCCCTTGTCGCGCATGGCGGAAAGCACAGCCTTGATGGGCTCGATCGGCGCCCTGACCAGCGACAGGTCGTAGCCCATATGGTCGACATAGCCACCCGGCCCGCAGAAATCGGTCTGCATGTCGATGATGATCAGCGCCGTGTTGTCCGGCCTCAACTCGCCATTGTAGGGCCAGGGGTAGGGATCGGCGTTGATGTAGCGCTGGGTGATCTCGGCTCTGGCGTTCATGGCAAAAACTCCGGTCTCGCGAGCGGTTCCTGGGCGACGGTCATTTGGTGATCGACAGTTCGCCGGGCGCGCCGGCGAGCGTGCGGCTCGGCGACGAGGTGGCGATCATGATGATGAGGGTGAGGATGTAAGGGGCGGCGTAGAACAGGTAGTAGCCCTGCGTGACGCCCACCGACTGCAGCGCCGGGCCGAGCGCGCCGGCGCCGCCGAACAAAAGCGCGGCAGCGAAGCAGCCGAGCGGGTTCCAGCGCGCGAAGATGACCAGCGCCACCGCCATCAGTCCCTGGCCCGACGAGATGCGCTCGGTCCAGCTGCCGGGATAATAGAGCGACAGGTAGGCGCCGCCGATACCGGCGAGCGCTCCGCCGGTGCCGGTGGCCAGCAGGCGCACCGCGTTCGGGTCGAGGCCCATGGCGCGAGCTGCATCGGCGCTGTCGCCGACCACGCGCACGATCAGGCCGACACGGGTGTTGCGGAACGCCCACCAGAGGAAGATGGCGAGAGCAGCGCCGATCAGGAACAGCACGTTGACGTTGAGCGCCGCCTGCACCTGCGGGATGTCGGACCAGGCGCCGAACGGGATCGCCGGCAGATCGGGCGCGGAGGGCTGGATGAAGGGCTTGCCGAAGAAGAAGGCGAGGCCTGTGCCGAACAGCATCAGGGCGATGCCGATGGCGATGTCGTTGACCTTCGGGAACTTGCAGATCCAGCCATGAAAGAGGCCGAAGCAGAGGCCGGCGGCCGCCGCCGCCAAAAGGCCGAGCCATGGCGAGCCGGTCATCACCGCCACCGCATAGGCACTCATGGCGCCGAACACCAGCGTGCCTTCGAGGCCGAGATTGATGCGGCCGGAGCGTTCGGTGATGGCTTCGCCGAGCGAGACGAAGATGAAGGGAGTGGACACGCGGATGGCGCCGCCCAGCATGGCGAGCGGCACCCCCCACAGCCCGATATCGGTCGCGTCCATCACGCGACCCCCTTCAGGAGATCGGGCCTCTGCCAGAGGTCGGGATTAAAGAGCTTGAACCGGCCGTAGAAGGTCTCGCTGAACAAGATGACGATGAACAGCATGCCCTGCAGCACCAGCACGGTTGCATCAGGCAGGTCCATTCGGCGCTGAATCAGCCCGCCGGACGCGTCGATGCCGCCAAGCAGAACGGCGACGGGGATGATGGCAAGCGGATTGTGGCGGGCAAGGAAGGCGACGAGGATGCCGGTATAGCCGTAGCCGGCGGCCAGCGAGCCGTTGGCGCTGCCCTGCACGGCCGCGACCTCGAGCATGCCGGCAAGTCCTGCGAAGCCGCCCGCCAGCGCCGTGAAGCCGACGATCAGCGGACCGACGGCCAACCCCTGCAC
>NZ_RZSC01000416.1:0-5244 GCF_003998155.1 Mesorhizobium sp. M1E.F.Ca.ET.063.01.1.1 | reverse complement strand
AAACGGCATCGTCGCCGGCAATGGCGGCGACCGCCTGTCTGGCCTGGTCAAGGCGCACGCCGCCGATATCGGCAATGACCGTCTTCACGCCCATGGCGGCGAATCGCTTCGCCGCGGCAAGGCCGATGCCGCTGGCGCCGCCGGTGATGACGGCGACATTGCCGGAGGCAAAAGCGGGCAGGGCGGTCTGGATTTCGGCGTCGCTGGTCATGGTCCATGTCCTTGTTCTGGGTCGAGCCGAACTTAACGCCGGCCGGAGCCGAGACAAGCCTCGATCGCCGCGATGTTTGACGCGAGGGCGGCAACGGGTTGACGGCAATAGCCGCAACGGTTGACGGCAATAGCCGCAATGGGTTGACCGCGACTGCTCGCCCCGCGCATGCTGGCAGGAAAGGAGCTCGACATTTGACCGACTGGATCGAAATCCTGAAGGAGCAGACCACCACCGGCGATCAGATGAGCCGGGAGGTGCCGAAGATGCTCGCCAACCCCGATATCAGCGAGGCACAGGTCAAGACGCTTTTCGCGGCGCTGGAGAAACAGGCGGACTTCGCCGAGAAGCTGCGTCTGGCCCTGGAAAAATTCGGCCATGATTTTCCCGTCATCACGGCGGCCGAGCGGCTGGAAGAACGCTATGCCGACCTAGCCGCCTCGGTGGCCGAGAAGCTGAAGGCGATGCGGAGGTAGGGCGGGTTTTTCGCAATGTCCGGACGGAAAACCGCTACGCACTTTTCCTGGAATTGCTTCGGTTATTTTTCGATCAGCCTTTCGAAGCGCTTGTCCGGCGCGAACCAGATGGTCGCAACCAGCACATAGATGGCCACGCCGATCCATTGACTGACGAAGGTCAGCGCTATCCCGGCCAGATAGAGGGCCAGCGAAATCTTGCCCTTGCGATCCTGACCCACGGCCCGGGCAAAGGTCGTCTCGGCGCCATGCAGATGGCGAAGCTTGATGACCAGGATGTTGTAGGCAATGGCGCAAAGCGCCAGGTCGACGCCGTAGACGGCGACCGGCACCGGCGCGAAATGGTTCTCGCCCATGAAGGCCGTGGTCACCGGCATCAGCGACAGCCAGAACAGAAGGTTGAGGTTGGCCCACAGGACACGGCCGTCGACGCGCTGCACGGTGTGGAACATGTTGTGCAGATTGTTCCAGTAGATGCCGACGTTGATGAAGGACAGCACATAGGAGAAGAAGACCGGCCACAGCGGCGCCAGCGCGGCAAGGTCCTCGCCGTGCGGCACCTTCAGCTCCAGCACCATGATGGTGATGATGATGGCGACCACGCCATCGGTGAATGCCTCGACCCGTCCCTTGCCCATGGTTCCTCCTTTGTCGGTTGACAGACGTTACGCAAGGATTTCGCGCGAGGCCATACTGCCAGAATTGTCAGGAGGGCGTTCGGAATGCGGGATGGCCGCCACTACATGGGCGCTGGGGCTTGCAAACTGGCCGGAGGTTCCGATGACCAGCTACGCTCAGACAATCACGCGCGACAATGAACTCAGCGGCGGCGCGGCGATGGCTGCCGTCGCCGCCATGATTGCAGCACTCTTTGCCGGCAGCACGGCTTTGACGCCGCTCTATGTAATCTACAAACAGGCCTTCGGGTTTTCGCAGATCACCCTGACGCTGGTCTACGCCGTCTATGTGATCGGCAATCTTGCGGCGCTGCTGTTTTTCGGGCGGTTGTCGGATGTCATCGGCCGCCGTCCGACGGCGCTGGCGGCGATGGCAGTCGCCGTGGTCAGCGCGCTGTTTTTCCTCTTCGCCGAAAACCTCGCGTGGCTCGACATCGCCCGCATCCTCAGCGGGCTGGGCATCGGGATCGGCGCGGGAACCGGCACCGCCTGGCTCGCCGAGCTGATCGAAGGCGAGGACAAGTCGCGGTCCGCCATCATTGCCACCAGCACCAACTTCGTCGGTCTCGGCCTCGGTGCCCTGATATCGGGCCTGCTGGCCGAATACGCGCCCTGGCCGCTCAGGCTGACATTCGCCGTCTATCTCGCTCTGCTGGCGCTGGTCACGCTGCTGATCTGGCGCACGCGCGAGACCGTGTCCGAGCCGGGACGGCTCTCCCACGTTCCGATGCGGCCGCGGCTTTCGGTTCCCGACAGCATCCGCGCGCGGTTCGTGGCGCCTGCGGTGACCGGCTTCGGCGCCATGGCTCTCGTCGGCTTCTATGCAGCGCTGGCGCCGAGCGTGCTGGCGCAGCAGCTGCATGTCACCAACCACGCCGAAGCCGGGGCTCTGTTCTTCGAACTGTCGATCGTGACTGCCGCGACGATCCTGGCGACGGCGCGGCTCGCCAGCCGCACCGTCATGCTGGCAGCGCTTATCCTGATGATCCCCACGGTGGCGATGGTTGTCGCGGCGCAGGTCTTTGCTTCGATGGCGATCATGGTGATTGCCACCGCGCTCTGCGGCGTGGCGGCGGCGCTCGGCTATCGGGGCGGCTTGCAGGTGGTGAGCCAGATTGCTCCGGCCGACAGACGCGCCGAAGTGGTTTCGGCCTTCTTCATCTGCTGCTTCTGCGGCAATGCGCTGCCGATTGTCGGCATCGGCGTGCTGTCGAGCTGGACGAATGCGATCGTCGCCAGCCTGGCCTTTGCCGCAATGATCACGATCTTCTCGCTGGTGGCGCTGGGGTTCGGCGCGCGCTACGCGAGGTGACCTCGAGCAGCCGCCAATCCAGCAGCGCCTTCAGCCGTTCGGCGTCTCGGGCGAAAGGCGCGCGCGCTGGCGCGGCACGCCGAGGCCAGTGTCCGGCGGCTCGCCGGCGGCCGGGCGCCCCTCGATCATGTGCATCGTGCGCCAGCGGCCAAAGCGATAGTAGGCGGCGGCCAGCACGAGAGAGGTGATCGAGCCGGCCGGAAAGCTCCACCACAGCGCTTCCTGACCGATGACACTTCGCATGGAATAGGCAAAGCCGGTGCGCACGATCAGCACCGAGATGATCAGGATGATCAGAGGCGGCATGACGGCGCCGGTGGCGCGCACCGTGGCGAACAGCACGATGGTGATGCCGAACAGGATGAAGGACCAGGACGCCGCCTTGTTGATGTGCGCGGCGATGTCGATCGCCGTACTGTCGCTCGCCAGGAACAGGCTCAGCACCGGGCGGTCGAAGACGAACAGCAGCGCCACCAGCGCGCCGGTGAGAACAAGGTTGAAGCCCACCCCGGACGCGGCAACCTTGCCGATGCGGTCCCAGCGCCCGGCGCCGACATTCTGCGCCGCCATGGAAGAGACTGCGGCGCCGATGGCCAGAGCCGGCATCTGGATATAGGTCCAGAGCTGCGCCGCGATGCCATAAGCCGCCGCAACCTGCGAGCCGTAGGAGTTGACGATGCCCATCACGGTCAGCGCCGCGGCCGAGATGACGATCATCTGCAGGCCCATGGGAATGCCCTTGGAGACGACGACGCGCAAAAGCGCCGGATCGGGCATGAGCAAAGCGAGGTTGCTGCCGGCCAGCCGCAGCGGGTGCTTGCGCGCATAGAGCACGATCAGGATGGCGACCACGCTCACCGTTTGGCCGATCAGCGTCGCGGTGGCCGAACCGGCGATGCCCAACGCGGGGAAGGGGCCGATGCCGCGGATCAAGAGCGGGTTCAGGACGACATCGAGCACGACCGCCAGCGCCATGAAGACAAACGGCGTGCGCGAATCGCCGGCGCCGCGCAGCACCGTCATGACGAAGGACAACAGGTTCATCATCGGCACCGCGACGAAGATGATGCGCAGATAGCTGCGCGCCAGCGGCAAGGCATCCGCGGGCGTGCCGAGACCGGTGAGGATGGCGTCGACCCAGGTCCAGCCGCAGACCGCGAACACCACCGAGACCAGGAAGAAGAAGGTGGCGCTGGTGCCGACGATGCGCCGCGCCTCGGGCAGGTCGCGGGCGCCAACCGACTGGGCGACCAGGATGGTCGCGGCCATGCCGATACCGAAGACGGTGCCGAGGATCAGGAACAGCACCAGATTGGCGTTGGAAGTCGCAGTCAGCGCCGCTTCGCCAAGGAAGCGCCCGACCCAGACGGCATTGATCGAGCCGTTGAGCGACTGCAGCACGTTGGAGCCGAGCACCGGCAAGGCAAACAGAAGCAGCGTACGCGGAATCGGGCCGCTGGTGAGGTCGTGGGTCCGCCGGTGAGCGGGCTTGTCGTCATCCATGACGGGCACCGAAAATGAATCAGGCCCGCGATGCTATCGCAGGCCTGACGCTCATGCATCCCTTCCGGGCTCGAAGCGATGGAGCGCCCCCGGCGGCGGTGCTAGTTCGCGGCGAGGCTGCTTCCCGACAGGCCGGGGAGGGTAACCTGGTAGACGAGGAAGGTGGTGTCGACATCGGCGCCATCCTCGGCCTTGTAGGGGGCGCCGACCTGGAAGCCATCCTGGGTCAGGAAGTCGTTGTCGTTGGCGACGAACAGGAAATAGTCGTCGGGCAGCTTCGGATCGAGCACGCTCACCAGCGACATCGCTTCCCATTTCTCCGAGAGGTTGTTCTTGTCGTTCGGCGCGCCATTGTGCAGGCCGAAGCGGCCGAGCTCGCCCTTGTCGTTGATGTCGATGAAGGAGGTCAGCTTGGCCGGCGTCACCGACGGGTCGAGCACGCCTTTCGGCGCAACCGGCTTGTCGGCGGCATCGAACGGGCCGTTGGCGATATCGGTGGCGGCGGAGAGGTCGACGATCTCGATCTTGCGGTAAAGCGACTCATCGCCCTTGACGCCCTGGCCGTTGCCGCTGTCGCGCGCCAGCATCAGGAAGCTCTTGTCGGACAGCGCAACGATCTCGCTCTGCGCAGCCACCTTGGTCTTGCCCTTGGCGTCCTTGAACACCGGCAGCGGCACGACATACTCGTGCGCCAGCTTGAGGTGAGCGAGGTCGGAGGCGTCATAGACGAGGACGCGGGTGTTCTGGCGCGTCGAGCCGGAATCGCCGCCATCCTGGCGGGTCGCCGACTGCAGCACGGCGATCAGGAATTTGCCGTCCGGCGTCATCGACATGCCCTCGAGGCCCTGATTGTTCTGGCGGCCGGTCTCGGGATCCTTCGGATCGGCCTCGGCCGCGCCCGGACCAGGATTGTCCGAAGCGAAATTCGGCTTGCTGTGGCGCGTCGGCACCAGGGCCGCCGGCGGCTGGGTGGCCGACATCAGATGGCCGTCCGCCGAGAAGCGGTAGATGTTGGGGCCATATTCGTCGGAGATGAACAGGGTGCCGTCGGGCAGGCGTGCGATC
>NZ_RZSC01000415.1:0-5252 GCF_003998155.1 Mesorhizobium sp. M1E.F.Ca.ET.063.01.1.1 | reverse complement strand
TTCCCGCACGACGCCCCACCCGCCAAGATCAGCAAGCAGAACCCCGCCGGCACCGACGGTTTCGAATTCGTCGAGTTCGCGCATCCCGAGCCTGCCAAGCTCGCTGAGCTTTTCACCCGCATGGGTTATGTTGCGGTGGCGAAGCACCGCAGCAAGGACATCACCGTCTGGCGGCAGGGCGACATCAACTATGTGGTCAATGCGGAGGCCGGCTCGCATGCGATGAAGTTTGTCGACAAGCACGGCCCCTGCGCCGCCTCGATGGCCTGGCGCGTGGTCGATGCCAAGCACGCCTTCGACCATGCGGTGTCGAAAGGCGCCACGCCCTATGAAGGCATCGACAAGGCGCTCGACGTGCCGGCGATCGTCGGCATCGGCGGCTCGCTCCTCTATTTCATCGAGGCCTATGGCGAGAAGGGCTCGGCCTACGACGCCGAATTCGAGTGGCTGGGAGAACGCAATCCCAAACCGGAAGGGGTCGGCTTCTATTATCTCGACCACCTCACCCACAATGTCTATCGCGGCAACATGGACAAGTGGTGGGATTTCTATCGCGACCTGTTCGGCTTCAAGCAGATCCACTTCTTCGATATCGACGGCAAGATCACCGGGCTCGTCAGCCGGGCGATCACCTCGCCCTGCGGCAAGATACGCATTCCGCTGAACGAGTCCAAGGATGAGACCAGCCAGATCGCCGAATATCTGAAGAAGTACAATGGCGAGGGCATCCAACACATCGCGGTCGGCACCGACGCGATCTACGACGCCACCGACAAGCTCGCCGCCAACGGGCTGAAATTCATGCCCGGCCCGCCCGACACCTATTACGAGATGTCACACGAGCGCGTGCACGGCCATGACGAGCCGATCGAGCGGATGAAGAAGCACGGCATCCTCATCGACGGCGAAGGCGTCGTCGATGGCGGCATGACCAAGATCCTGCTGCAGATCTTTTCGAAGACGGTGATCGGGCCGATCTTCTTCGAGTTCATCCAGAGGAAGGGCGACGAAGGTTTTGGCGAAGGCAATTTCCGCGCCCTGTTCGAATCGATCGAGCAGGACCAGATCAAGCGCGGCGTGATCAAGCTGGACGGCAAGGCGGCGTAACGCCTGAGCTTGCGGCTCGGCCAATTATGACCTAAATTCTGGTCAGAAAGGTCGTGCTATGAATATCTCGATCGCCGAGGCTAAGGCCAAACTGTCGGAACTCGTCAGCCGTGCGGAAGCCGGCGAGGAGATCGTGCTCACGCGCCATGGCAAGGTGGCCGCGCGTATCGTACCGCCGGCGGTGGCAGCCCCCCTGCCGCGCATCGGTGCCTTGAAGGGCAAGATTCGGATTGCAGACGACTTTGACGAACTCGGTCCCGAATGGGACGAGTACGTGAAATGACAGTCGGCCCATTTCTCGCCGACACGCACATCATCCTCTGGTCGATCGCGGACGATCGACGTCTCAGCGAGCACCATCGCGCCATCCTGGCGTCGGATGCTGTAGTGTTCGCAAGCGCGGCAAGCGTTTGGGAAATCGCGATCAAACGTTCGATTGGAAAGCTCGAGGCGCCGGACGACCTGCCGGGGTTGCTTCCAAGGATGCAATTTCAGCCGCTTGCGATCACCTTTCAGCACGCGCGTGCGGTCGGCAACCTGCCCCATCACCATGGAGATCCCTTTGACAGATTGCTGATCGCGCAGGCGCGGGTAGAGAACCTAACCATCCTGACATCAGACCCGCATTTCGCCCGTTACGAGGTCGCGCTGGCCTGACTGCCATGCGATCGAGCTACTTTTGGAGGCCGGCGGCCTTCCGCAGAATGTCGTTGATCCGGCTCTGCCAGCCGGGTCCGCCGGCTCGGAAGCGGGCGACCACGTCGCTATCGAGCCGCAGCGTCACCTGCTTCTTCGGATTGTCGAGCGCCGGCCGGCCGCGCGAACGGCGAATGCTTTCGGCAAGATCCGGAAACACCTCGGTGAAGGGACGGGCATTTCTGAAATCCTCCTCTGTCCACCCCGGGTTGTCCGAGACGGCGTCCCAATCTTCCTTGGTGAAGCCCTTGCCTGGCTGGAACTCCTTGTCAGGTTTCGTAACGTTCAGCTTAGGTTTTGCCATCGAACAATCTCCTTTCCGTCCGGTTGGCCGGCCGCATCGAGACGATCGAAATGCCTTCGGTGCCAAGCCGGGCAAAGACCACGGCAACAACGCCGCCGACTATCCGACCAATCGCCTTGAAACGGCCGGCTTTGGCCGCCCGGACGTCGAGGCAAGGAAAAACTCCTCGTCCAACGCAGCGAAATCCAAGCCGTGTTTGTCAATGTTTGCCAAGCGTTTCGGTTCATCCCAAACGATCTTCATCGGAATTTATGTACCTACAATAATTAAGTCAATAATTTTCGTAACTACGATAATTCCTGAGCATTCTCGCTCGTTCAAAACCCCAGCCGCTCGACCTCATCCTTCCTGAGCTTGACATCGTAGTCGAGCAGAAACTCATCCAATTGCGGTGGCGGAACGGAAGTGCCGGAAAGCATGGCGTGCACCTCGCCGCGGTGATGGATGTCGTGCAGGAAGACATGGGCGAGGATATCGCCGATGCGTTCGGGGATCATGCCGTCCTCGCGGCGATCGGTGACGACGCGACGATCGAGATCGGCCTCCGACAGGCCATCGCAAAGGCGACGAGCCTGCGGTCGAAATCGGCCTGTGCCGCCGCCAGGCTTGCCGCATCGTCGAATGGCACGAAGGTGTCATAGGCGGCGGCGCCGAGGCCGCCATCCGTCAGGAAATCGAGATAGAGACGATCGACCGCGAGGATGTGGTTGAGCGTCTGCCTGATCGAGGGAAAGAAGCTGGCGCGCTCGGCTTCGAACTCGCCGGGCTCAAGCGCAAGCACGGCGCGATAGAGCCGGTCGTTCGACCATAGATTGTTGCGCGCCATACGGCGCAGGTGCGCGAGCAGGGTCACCTTTTCAGGTTCCTTTCTCCCCTTACCCCTCGTATCTCTCGACCTTCTGCTCGATGGCACCGAAGATCGAGTGGCCGGCCTTGTCCTTCATCTCGATGCGCACAGTGTCACCGAAGCGCAGGAAGGGCGTCTTCGGCTCGCCGCTCTCGATGGTCTCGATCATGCGCAGTTCGGCGATGCAGGAATAGCCGGCGCCGCCAGCCGAGACCGGCTTGCCGGGTCCACCGTCGAGTTTGTTGGAAACGGTGCCTGAGCCGACGATGGTGCCGGCGGCAAGCGGCCGTGTCTTCGCGGCATGCACGATGAGCGCCGGAAAATCGAAGGTCATGTCGACGCCGGCATTGGCGCGGCCGAATGGCTTGCCGTTGAGGTCGACCAGCAGCGCGAGATCGACCTTGCCGCCGTCCCAGGCGTCGCCCAATTCCTCCGGTGTCACCGCGACCGGCGAGAAAGCGGAAGACGGCTTCGATTGGAAGAAGCCGAAGCCTTTTGCCAGTTCCGGCCCCGTGATGGCGCGCAGCGTCACGTCGTTGACCAGCATGACGAGGCGGATCGCATCCCTCGCCTGTTCGAGGCTCGCGCCCATCGGCACATCGTCGACGATAACGGCGACTTCGGCCTCCATATCGATACCGAAGGCTTCGTCCGCCATGCGGATCGGATCGCGCGGCGCAATGAAGGAGTCGGACCCGCCCTGGTAGATCAGCGGATCGGTCCAAAAACTTGCCGGCATTTCGGCGCCGCGCGCCTTCCGCACCAGTTCGACATGGTTCACATAGGCCGAGCCGTCGGCCCATTGATAGGCGCGCGGCAGCGGCGAATGCGCGTCGTGCTCGTGGAATCGAGATGAAGGCACGGCATTGGTCTCGAGCGATTCCGCCATCGCCGCCAGATGCGGCGCAATCCGCCGCCAGTCATCAAGCGCCGCCTGCAGTGTCGGCACCAGGAAGGAAGCGTCGGTGAACCGCGTCAGATCGCGCGAGACCACGACCAGCTTCCCGTCGCGCGTCTCGTTCTTCAAAGTGGCAAGCTTCATGCGGTTTCCTCTCTTCACGCGGTCTGTGCCGCTGACCCCACAACAAGGCCGTTACGGGCGATCGTCAAGCCGCCCGTTCAAGTTTTCCCGACACTGATACCGCGGGTCAGGACCAGTCGCCCTCGGGCGTGCCGTTGAAACGCTTCTTCAGGTCGGCCCAGCAGTCGATGTAGTTCTCCTGCAGCGTGTCGAGTTCGGCGGCGTAACGCGTCAGCATCTGCGGAAAGCGCGTCTCGAACATGAAGGCCATGGTGTTGTCGAGCTTGACCGGTTTCAAGTCCGCGCGGGTGGCTTTCTCAAAACCTGTCGCATCCGGCCCATGCGCCAGCATCTGGTTGTGCAGGCTGATGCCGCCGGGCACGAAACCTTCTTCCTTCGCGTCGTACTGGCCGTGGATCAGGCCCATGAACTCGCTCATGATGTTGCGGTGGTACCAGGGCGGACGGAAGGTGTTTTCCGCCACCAGCCAGCGCGGCGGGAAGATGACGAAGTCGACATTGGCAGTGCCCGCCTCGCCGCTCGGCGCCGTAAGCACGGTGAAGATCGACGGGTCGGGATGGTCGAACAGGATGGCGCCGACCGGCGAAAAGGTCGCCAGATCATATTTATAGGGCGCGTAGTTACCATGCCAGGCGACGACGTCGAGCGGCGAATGGCCTAGCTCGGTGACATGGAAAGTGCCGCACCATTTGACGATCAGCCGGCACGGCGTCTCCTTCTCCTCGAACCAGGCGCAGGGCGTCTTGAAGTCGCGCGGATTGGCCAGGCAATTGGCGCCGATCGGCCCGCGATCGGGCATCGTGAACTTGGCGCCATAGTTTTCGCAGACATAGCCGCGCGCCTCCTTGTCGGCGAGCTCCACCTTGAATACGAGGCCACGCGGCAGCACCGCGATCTCGCCGGGCCGAAGCTCGATGACGCCCATCTCGGTGACGAAACGCAGCGCGCCGACCTGCGGCACGATCATGAGCTCGCCGTCGGCATTGAAGAAATGGTCGTCGACCATCGAGCGGTTGGCGACATAGACATGCGCCGCCATGCCGGATTGTCCCACCGCGTCGCCCGCCGTGGTCATGGTGCGCATGCCGGAGATGAAGTCGGTCGGCTCGGCGGGCATCGGCACCGGGTTCCAGCGGTACTGGCCGAGCGCCAGCTCATGATCGCCGATATTGGGCGCGGTCTTCCATAAAGGGTAGCTCGTCCCCTTGAAGCGGCTGGTGTGCCGGACACTCGGGCGGATACGGTAGAGCCAGGAG
>NZ_RZSC01000414.1:0-5260 GCF_003998155.1 Mesorhizobium sp. M1E.F.Ca.ET.063.01.1.1 | reverse complement strand
CCGTGATCCTGCCGGTGGCGCCGCGACCGCCGCCACCGGCAGGATCACGGAGAAGCGCGTGCCCTTGCCGGGGTTCGAGTAGATGCGGATTTCGAGCCTCAGCACCCGGGCGATACGGTCGACGATGGAGAGGCCGAGGCCAAGCCCTTCCGCCTCGCGCGCACCTTCGTCCAGCCGCGTGAATTCGTGGAAGACCGTGTTCAGCTTGTCGCCGGCAATGCCGATGCCGGTGTCGATCACCTGGATCTCGGCCAACTCGCCGCGCCTTCTGACACCGACGAGGATGCGGCCCTCGCGCGTGTATTTGATGGCGTTGGAAACGAGGTTCTGGATCAGCCGCCGAAGCAAGTTGCGGTCCGTCATGACGCCGAGCGATGACGGCATGATCTCGAGTTCCAGCTTCTTTTCGGCGGCGAGCGGGCGAAAATCGTTGCCGATCTGGCTGAGCAGCCCGCCGAGGCTGAAGGCGGTGTCCTCCGGCTTCAACGCGCCGGCGTCGAGCCGCGAGATGTCGAGCACGGCGCCGAGGATGGTCTCGACCGATTCCAGCGAGGACTCGATGTTGATCGCCGCCTTGCCGGCCGGCCCCTTGCCGGCCTTCTCGATCAGCGACGAGCAATAGAGCCGGGCGGCGTTGAGCGGCTGCAGGATGTCGTGGCCGGCGGCGGCGAGGAAGCGCGTCTTGCTGAGGTTGGCTTCCTCGGCCAGCATCTGCGCCTGCGCCAGTTCCTCGTTGACGCGGGTGAGCTCCGCAGTACGGCTCCTGACCCGCTGCTCCAGCGATTCGTTCGCCCGCTTCAGCGCCAGGTCCTGCTCGACGCGGCCGGAAATGTCGGCATAGGTGGCGACGATGCCGCCGTCGGGCATCGGGTTGGAGCGCAGTTCCAGGATGCGGCCGCTGGTCTTCAGCTCCATCTGCCAGGGGCTGACGAAGCTGGTCAGCCGGTTGAGCATCGCCACGCGCTGGTCGGCGGGGATGTCGCCGCGCTCGGCGAGATGGCGCAGAATCTGGTCGAGCGAGACGCCGACCTGGCCCATCTCGTCCGGCAGGTCGAACAACGCCCGGTATTGCCGGTTCCAGCAGATCAGCCGGAAGTCCCGGTCGAAGACCGTGATCCCCTGTTCCATCTGGTCGAGCGCGATCTGCAGCAGGTCGCGATTGTGCTGCAGCGCCTCGGTGGCGTCGTCGAGCAACCGGAAGGCATCCTTGGAATCGCGATCGTTGCGGCGGAAGAGCAGCGACATGATCAGCCGCGCCGAGGACGAGCCGACCGCGCTCGCCAGCAATTGCTCCGAGAAGCGGATGACGTCCATGCTGGCCTGTTCCTTGCCATGCAGGGAGACGTTCGCGTTCTTCTCGAAGGACTGGAAGGAACGCTCGGTGCGCTCGACGCCGAGATAGCGGGAAATCGTGTCCTTGAGGTCGTTGACGGTGACGGCGGTGCGGAAGCGGCGCAGGCTCGGCATCGGGCCTGCCTCGCGCGGCACGAAGATCGCCGCCTGGATGCGCTCCAGCGGCACGGAAGCCCGGGACAGCGATCCCAGCACGAAGAACAGCGTGTTGATCGACAGGCTCCACAGCACGCCGTGGTTCAGCGGCTCGCCGACCGTGCCGAACAACGCTTGCGGCCTGAGCGCCTCGAAGCCGAACAGGCCATGGACGACGATATCGGAGCCGGGACCGACGAGCGAAGGGAGCAGCAGCGTGTAGCCCCAGACCGCGATGCCGGCGACCATGCCGAGCGCGGCGCCCCGGCCGTTGGCGCGGCGCCAGATCAGCCCGCCGATCAGCGCCGGCGCGAATTGCGCGATCGCGGCAAACGACATCAGTCCGATCGAGGACAGCCGCGCGCTGTTGGTGCTCTCCCGGTAATAGAGGAAAGCGATGAACAGCATGATGAAGATCGACGCCCGCCGCACGTTGAGGATCAGCGTCGACCAGTCCTCGTTCTGCGAAGAGGTGGTCTTGAGCAGCCGGCGCACGAACAGCGGGATGACGAGGTCGTTGGAGATCATGATCGACAGCGCCACGCTCTCGACGATGACCATTGCGGTCGCCGCCGACAGGCCGCCGATGAAAGCGGCCATGGCGAGCACATCATGGCCGCTGAGCAGCGGCAGCGACAGCACGTAGAGGTCGCTGCTCGTCTTGGTGCCCACCAGCGACAGGCCGGCAAAGGCGATCGGCAGCACGAACAGGTTGATCGCCACGAGGTAGAGCGGGAACACCCAGGTCGCGGCGCGCAGTTCCGCCTCGCTGCGGTTCTCGACGATGGTGACGTAGAACTGGCGCGGCAGCATCAGGATGGCAAAACCGCTCAAGGTTGTCAGCACCAGCCAGGTGGCCAGAGAGGTGTTGTAGCCCATGGCCTCGCGCACCTCGGCATTTGCGGCGAGCGTCGCCAGCATGTCGCCGGGGCCGCCGAAGATGAGGAAGGTCACCATCAGGCCGATGGCGAGGAAAGCGGCGAGCTTGACCACGGTTTCGACCGCCACCGCCAGCACCAGCCCATCCTGGTGCTCGGTGGCGTCGGCGTGGCGTGTGCCGAACAGCACCGCAAACAGCGCAAGCAGCATCGCGACCACCAGCGAGATGTCGCTGACGAACGGATCGAAGGAAGGCGGCGATCCGGTATAGTGTTCGATCATCAGGCTGACCGAGCCTGAGATCGCCTTCAGCTGCAGCGCGATATAGGGCACGGCGCCGATCGTGGCGATCAGCGTCGCGATCGCCGCGACGATGAAGCTCTTGCCGTAGCGGGCGCCGAGGAAGTCGGCGATCGAGGTGATCTTCTCGCTTTTCGCCAGCCGTACGATGCGGTTGAGCAGCGGGAAGCCGAACACGAAGACCAGCACCGGTCCCGTATAGATGCCGAGGAATTCGAGGCCACGCTCGGAGGAGAGGCCGACCGAGCCGAAAAAGGTCCAGGAGGTGCAGTAGATGGCGAGGCTGAGCGCATAGATGAAGGGCCGCGCCCGTCCGAGCCCGGCTGCCACCGAGCGCCGATCGCCGACGCTGGCGATGGCAAAAAGCAGCGTCACATAGGCGATCGCGATGATGACGACGAACCAGCCTTGCACGGTTCGAACTTCCTCCCTGACCGATGCTCCACACCGGTTCGGCTAGACGCAACCACAGCTTGGAGCCCGAGTCCATCGCGGCTTTCGCCGCATATGTGCCTGACGGCGCGGCTTAAACACAAACCGGGATTTCGCCCTTTTTCCGGTTTTGCAACCGGGGGTTTTTGTTATTGTGATCTTGGGTCGGCGCCGGAGAGCCGGGGCGGCAGCGCGGCCGGTCATGGCTAGGAGGGTCGAATGCTGAAAGAGTTCCAGGAATTCATTTCCAAAGGCAATGTGATGGACTTGGCCGTCGGCGTCATCATAGGCGCTGCTTTCGGCAAGATCGTCGACTCGCTGGTCAACGACATCATCATGCCGATCGTCGGGGCGATTTTCGGCGGTCTGGACTTCAACAATTATTTCTTTGGTTTGTCCTCGAACGTCCATTCGGCTGCGCTGGCCGACGCTAAGAAAGAAGGCGCCGTTTTCGCCTATGGCAGCTTCATCACCGTTGTGCTGAACTTCCTGATCCTTGCCTTCATCATCTTCCTCATGGTCAAGGCCGTGAACAATCTGCGCAAGCGCTTGGAGCGTGAGAAGCCCGCCGCTGCGGCGGCACCGCCGCCGGCCGATGTCCAGCTTCTGACCGAAATCCGTGACCTTCTCGCCAAGAAATAACCCTTACAGATACTCTGGACCAAAACCCCGGCCGCTTGCGGCTGGGGTTTTCTGTTCGGCGATCTGGTAAGAGCGCGGAAAAGACGACCACGGATTTGCCCATGACCTTGATTCAGACCCTGCGCGCCGAAGCCCGCGCCGCACCCGAAAGCGGCATTGTCGCCGTCGTCAACCATGGCCGCCTGCGCGAAGGCCTGATCCCGCTCTGGGCCGGCGAGGGTGACCTGCCGACGCCATCCTTCATCAGCGATGCCGCCGCCCGCGGTCTCGCCAATGGCGAGACCTTCTACACCTGGCAGAAGGGCATTCCCGAGCTCAGGCAGGCGCTCGCCCGCTATTACGCCAGGCATTTCGGCAAGCACTTCGCCGAGGAGGAGTTCATCGTCACCGCTTCCGGCATGCATGCCATCCAACTTGCCATCGACGCGATTGCCGGCAGCGGCGACGAAGTGATCTATCTGTCGCCGGCCTGGCCGAATTTCGCTGCTGCCGCCGGGGTCGCCGGTGCCGTCCCGGTTGCGGTCGTGCTCGATCGGTCCGGCAATGGCTGGTCCTGCGATGTCGAGAAGATCGCGTCGGCCATCACGCCGCGCACCAAGGCGCTGTTCATCAACACGCCGTCAAACCCGACCGGCTGGACCGCCGACAGGGAGACCCTTCAAGCGATCCTCGATCTCGCCCGCGCGAAGAACCTCTGGATCATCGCCGACGAGATCTATTCGCTGTTCCACTATGGCCATGGCCGGGCGCCGTCCTTCCTCGACGTCGCCACGGGCGAAGACCGCATCCTGTTCGTCAACAGCTTCTCCAAGAACTGGGCGATGACCGGCTGGCGTGTCGGCTGGATCAAGACCCATCCCGCGCTGCAGCAGGTGTTCGAGAACCTGATCCAGTATTCGACCTCCGGCGTCGCTCAGTTCATGCAACGCGGCGCGGTCGCAGCGCTTGACGAGGGCGACGGCTTCATCGTGAGCCAAGTGGAACGGGCACGCGCTGCGCGCGATCTCGTCTGCGATATCCTGGGTGCCACCGGCAAGGCACGCTTCACCGTGCCGCAAGGCGCTTTCTATCTGTTCTTCACGGTCGACGGCATCACCGATTCCCGCACCGCCGCCTTCGACATCGTCGACAACGCCAATGTCGGCCTGGCGCCCGGCACGGCCTTCGGCCCCGGCGGCGAGGCCTTCCTCAGGCTATGCTTCCACCGCCGCCTCGATCAGCTCGAGGAGGCGGCAAATCGCCTGGCGAAATGGATGAAGACGGTGTGAGGCAGGCGGCTTCAGCCGCCTGACTTCGGCACCAGCAAAGGAACGATGCGGTCGCTCTTGGCGAGGACGGGACGGCCTGAGGTGGCATAGGGAATGCCGAGCGCATCCCAGGTCTCGACCAGCGCGTCCTGCAATTCGGCGATCAGCGCGTCGGAATGGAAGGGTGTCGGCGTGATGCGCAGCCGCTCGGCGCCGCGCGGCACCGTCGGATAGGTGATCGGCTGGATGGAGATGCCGTGGACGCCGAGCAG
>NZ_RZSC01000413.1:0-5283 GCF_003998155.1 Mesorhizobium sp. M1E.F.Ca.ET.063.01.1.1 | reverse complement strand
GGCGCGGGCAAGCGGGATGCGCTGACGGTAACCGCCGGACAGCACCGCCCCGCCCTCGCCGATCTGCGTCTCATAGCCTTGCGGCAGGCGAATGATCATCTCATGCACGCCGGCGAGCCGGGCGGCCTCGATCACCTCGCGGTCGACATCGGTCTTGAAGCGGCCGATGTTGGCGGCGACCGTGTCGGAAAACAGCTCAATGTCCTGCGGCAGGTAGCCGATATGGTCGCCGAGCGCCTCCCTGCCCCATTGCGTCATGTCGGCGCCATCCAGCCTGACCGTGCCGCGGCTCGGCTGCATGATGCCCGCGAGGTGACGGGCAAGCGTCGACTTGCCAGCGCCGGAAGGGCCGACGATGCCGAGCGCCTCGCCAGCTTCCAACCGGAACGAGACATCGCGCAGCAGCACCTTCTGCGCCGCGGGGATAGCGAAGCTGAGCTGCTCGACGGCGATCTTGCCCGTGGGTTTCGGCAGATTGAACGACCGTTCGCTCCGCGCGCCGCCGTCCAGCAGCTTCTCGACCCTGTCGAGGGCGGCCCGCGCCAGGATCAGGCTGCGCCAGAGGCCGACGATCTGCTCGACCGGCTGCAGCCCCCTGCCCAGCAGCAGGCTCGCCGCGAACATCGAGCCGCCGGTGATCTGCCGCTCGATGACCAGATAGGCGCCGACGCCGAGGATCAGCGACTGCATGGTGAGGCGCAGGAAGCGTATCAGACCGGACATCAGCGCTGCCCGGTCGCTGGCCTGCCCCTGCTGCCGCAGCGCCAGGCCGCGGTCGCGACCCCAGCGGCGCACGAGCCCGTCGATCATACCCATGGCGCGAATGACTTCCGCGTTCCTGAGGCTCATTTCGGTGAAATTGTAATTGACGGTGGCAAGGTCGTTGGCCTGCTTGAGCGGCGCCCTCACCATGTATTCGTTGAGCACCGCCATGGCGATCAAGAGCAGCGAGGAGCCCAGCGCGAAGAAGCCGAGCCAGGGATGCAGGAGGAAGATGATGCCGATATAGATCGGCGACCACGGCAGGTCGAACAGTGCATGGATGCCGCTGCCGGTGATCACCTGCCGGAACGTGTCGAAATCGCGGATCGGCTGGCTTTGCGCGGCGCCCTGCGATGGCGTCTCGACCGATGCGGCCAGGATCTTGGCCGAAAGCAGCCGGTCGAGCCGGGCGCTGGCGCGTGTCAGGATCGCGGCCCGCACGAGGTCGAGGCCGGCAAGCGCCAGGAAGGCCGCAAGCAGCACCAGGGTCAGCATCACCAAAGTGGTCTCGCTGCCACTGGTGACCACCCGGTCGTAGACCTGCAGCATGTAGAGCGGGGATGCGAGGTAAAGCAGGTTGATCGCCAGGCTGAACACCGCCGCGAAGAGGAAATAGCGGCGGCAGGCGAGAAGCGCATCCCTGACGATCTTGGATTTCTTGTCGAAACTCACATACCCAGCGGAGAACCGCCCCCTGCCCAAACTGCTTGCCCTGAAGAAATCCTACTCCCGATCCCTCAATCGGCCACGCGATCCGCTCGTAAACCTGATGTAAACCTTAATTCGTAACCTCGAATCGTCGGCCTGCGGGAGACGAGGTGAGCCGCGCGTGGCCGCGGGCTCACCTCCTTCCTCACAGCACGAAGTCGCTTGCCGTCAGTCCGAGATTGATGCCGGTCAGCGTGATCTGGAAGTCGGCCGTCGTATTGCCGGTCACGTCGACGTGGACGATGGTGTTGCCGCCGACCTCCGACCAGGTGATGCTGTTGGCGACGGTATTCGCGTTCAGCCCGCCGAAGAGGAACGCCTGATCGCCGCCGCTGGCGGTATTGGCGTCTATGGATGACAGGTCGATCTTGTCGACGCCATGCACGAAGTCGGTGATGGTGTCGTTTGCGGCACTTGCCGGCGAATCCGAGACGTCCGATCCATAATAGAACGTGTCGGCCCCCGCGCCGCCGGTCAGCGTATCAGCTCCAACACCGCCAACGAGTTTGTCGTTGCCATCGCCGCCGTTCAGCGTGTCGTTGCCGCTTTGGCCGAACAGCGTATCGTTGCCGGCCAGGCCGAAAATCTGATCCGCGCCGCCGTTGCCGTAGAGGACGTCGTCACCGTTGTTGCTGGGGCTGTTGAAGGTCTCTCCCGAATTGCCGTTGCTGCCGGTAATGAACTGGAATGTCTCTGTATACTGATACGCAGGCCCGGCCGGATCGCCGACCTGGGTGGCCTGCACGGTCACGGTGGCTGTGTTGCTTGTCGTGAGACTTGCCGAGCTGAGCGTATTCCCGCTGATCGAAAACAGGCCCGCATCCGACTGCGAGGTGATGCTGTATACAAAACTGCCGGAATCCGGGTCGGTCGCGCTCAGCGTTCCCGAGAAGCTGAACTGATTGAAATTTACATCCCCGGTGGGGCTGGTGTCAGGTGTGAGCTGGATGTCGGTCGGAGCAAAGCGCGGTGGGCCGTCATCCGTGCCGAGGATGTCGATGGCGACCGAGGTATGGGTGCCGTCGGCGCTGACCACGTCGAAGTTCTCGGCATAGTGCTGGCCAGCCACGAACTCGTCATGCGCAGAGGAGGCGGTATAGGTCCAGTTGCCATCGGCATCGATGGCGAAGGTGCCGTAGTTGCCGGCCGTGCCGGCCTGGGCGACGAAGTGTGGGTCGCTGTCGACATCCGAGATGGTCAATGACCCTGAGGTCGAGATGTCGGCGGCCGCATTGCCTTCGGTCAGGTTCAACAAGGCCGAAGAAAGCGCTGCGGCATCATTCGCTCCATGTATGGTGATGTCGATCACCTGCTGGGTTCCGTCGACGGTGGTCACCGTCACCAGTTCATGCAACGTGGTGTTCGCGCCAGCGCTGTTGAGCGCCTGCACGGCAGCATTGTTGTCGTCGAGCGTGTAGTTCCAGGTTCCGTTCGCATCAATCGAGAACGTGCCATAGCTCTTGGAGGCAGCGGTCTGCGTATTGAAGGTCGCGGCATTGTCGACGTCGGTCGCATTGAGATCGCCAGACGCCGTCGCATCACCAGGAGTGCCATTGGCCACGCCGCCCTTTTCCGTCACGGACGTGTCTTGTACCCCGTTAACCGTGATCACCGCCGCGTCGTTGGCGCCGTTGATCGAGATGACGATGTTCTGCTGGGTGCCGTCCGAGGTCTGCACCGTGATGGTGTCGGTCAGCGCCGGATCGCCGGCATTGAGCGCCTGCACGGCGGCATCGTCCTCGTTGAGCACGTAGCTCCACTCGCCGGCCGCATTGATGCTCAGCGTGCCGTGCACGCCGTTGGTCACCACCGAGAAGTCGGTCAGGCTGTCGACGTCGGTGGCGTCGAGATCGCCGGTCGCCGGCGAGGTGCCGGCCGTGCCGTTGGCGACGCCGGAGGCCTCGGTGACCGAACCGGTCGCATCGCCGGTGATCACCGCCGCGTCGTTGGTTCCAGTAATATTGACAACGATGTCGTAGCTCGCGGTTCCGTCGGCCGATGTCACGGTCAAGGTATCGGTGACGTGCTGGCCCTGCGTCAGCGGGTCAGCTAGGGCCTGGGTGAGGGCATAGGTCCAGGCGCCGGATGCCGTGTCGAAGGTGAAATTGCCGTAGGTTCCCTGGAGGCTCGGCGGGGTCTGGAAATGGTTCTGGCCGGCATCAACGTCTGAAATGATCAACTGCCCGTGCGCGCTGGGGTCGCCCAGCGTGCCGTTGGCGACGCCGCCCGCTTCAACCACGGCACTGTCGGCGCCGGGAGCGGCGGTGATCGTGGCGCCGTCATTGGTGCCCTGGATGTTGACGTTGACGCTGGCCCAGCTCAGCGTTCCGTTGCCGAGCTTGATCGCGTAGGTGAAGGTCTCGTTTATCTGGTCGCCCGCGCCGAGCGCCTGCAGGCTGGAAAGCCCATAATGCTGCTGCAGATACTGGCTGAGGTCCATCTCGACCTTGCCGTTGTTGATGCGGATCCGGACGCCGCCGCCGATGTCCTCCCAGGCGGAGATGCCGCTCGTCTGATAATCCTGGGTCGTCAGGTCGAGGGGGGCGGGCTGCTTGGTGGACGTCGTTGCGGACGTGCCGTCGTCAATCGAATAGAGGGTCTTGGCATTCCCACCCAAGTCGTTCGCCAAAACATCCAGCAGGATGATGGACTGGGAGCCGGAAACGACGACGGCTGTGTCCTCGCTGTAGTTGAAGACATCGCCCTGTGCCTGCGGCGTGTTGGAGAACGACGTCGTGGTGCCGCCTGCACCGGAAATTTGCGTAGTAGCCATCTATTTCTACCCCTTGGCGGGCGCCGCAGCGCCGCTCATTGCCGTCTAGTCGACGACAGACCACCCCATGCCGACGAATCGGCGCCCAGTCTAAGGGGAAGAGAAATTGCTCAAATTGCCATGCAACCAGGCGCAACCCGACGGCCCGTCTATGAACCGCCAGCCCAAATGGCGTTCACAGACAGGCGGTGGCTCGATGGTGATGGCTGCGACGGCTATAATAACCGCGCTGCGTTTCCCCTGCCCCAGTAGCGCCGTAACTCGTTGTTGCCGGTCGGGAGATAATTCGCGCTACCCCTATATTAGTACATTATTAACTTTACCCGGGGGGCGTCAACAGCCAATTCGATGAAGAGTTAATGACAAAACGCGTACTTGTACGCATTTGTGGATAAACTGCATTGATAGCCATGGAAGTCCAAGTCAACGGAGATTGGCGACAGGTGGAGCGAGTCGGCCAGAGGTTGATCGTTCACACCGCCTTCTTGCCCCGCTTGCCGCCATGCTCGGCAATCGCCTTATGGACGGCGCGCTTCAGCTCGTCCTTGATCTCGACCGTGTCGGCCAGCAGCGTCTCGATCTTCAGGAAGTCGAGCACGCGGTATTTCGAGACGGCCGGGCGGATGAGGATGTCCGGCGGATGCTGCCTGAGCTTGTTGGCGATGATCGACTGCATCATCAGCTGATTGGCGCCATAGAGCAGGTCGATCGTTGTCGGGTGCTTGCGCTCGGCGTCGCTCGGCGCCCCAACCACATCGATGGCGATGATGATGTCGGCGTCCTCCTCGACCAGGTCGAAGGGCACCGGGTTGTAGATGCCGCCGTCGATCAGCACCCGACCATCGCGCGTCACCGGGCGGAACATGGCCGGAATGGCTGCCGAGGCTGCCAACGCCGATCGCAGGTCGCCCTCTGCGAACACCGCGAGCTTGTGTCCGAAATAGTCGGTCGCCGTCACCTTGAGCGGGATCTTCAGCTCTTCGAAGGTCGCGGGAATGGCCTCCGGCAGGAAGGCTTTCAGGATGCGCTCGATGTTGAAC
>NZ_RZSC01000412.1:0-5292 GCF_003998155.1 Mesorhizobium sp. M1E.F.Ca.ET.063.01.1.1 | reverse complement strand
GCACAGGTTGCAGGCGGAGTCATGGGGCCGGGCTTTCCTTCTCCCCTTGTGGGAGAAGGAAAGCCCGGCCCCATGACTCCGCCTGCAACCTGTGCTATGCGCCTCGCTTCATTTCGGGCACGATGCTGAAATCGGCCGCAAACCGCTTATATTGGCGCAACCATGACCCTTTCATTCGATCTGACCGCCGAAGGCGCACGCGACGCCTTGCGCGCCCGCACCCCGGCGGCCGAAAAGCCGTCGCTGATCGGCCTGACCCGCGCCGAGCTTGGCGCCGCCCTCGTCGCGGCCGGCATCGTCCCTGAGCGCCAGGCCAGGATGCGCGCGCAGCAGCTCTGGCACTGGATGTATGTGCGCGGCGTCTCCGACTTCGCCCATATGTTCAACATCTCCAAGGAATTGCGCGCCGAGCTCGACAAGCATTTCACCGTCGCGCGGCCCGAGATCGTCGAGGAGCAGATCTCCGCCGACGGCACGCGCAAATGGCTGTTCCGCTTTCCGCCGCGCGGCGCCGGCAGGCCGGTCGAGATCGAGACCGTCTACATTCCCGAGGAAGGCCGCGGCACGCTCTGCATCTCCTCGCAGGTCGGCTGCACGCTGACCTGCTCCTTCTGCCACACCGGCACGCAGAAGCTGGTGCGCAATCTGACGACAGAAGAAATCCTGGCGCAGTTGCTCACCGCGCGCGACCGGCTCGGCGATTTCCCCGACCGCGACACGCCGGACGGCGCCATCGTGCCGGCCGAGGGCAGAAAGGTCTCCAACATCGTCATGATGGGCATGGGCGAGCCGCTCTACAATTTCGAGGCGGTGAAGAAGGCGCTGCTGATCGCTTCCGACGGCGACGGGCTGTCCCTGTCCAAGCGCCGCATCACGCTGTCGACCTCCGGCGTCGTGCCGGAGATCGCCCGCACCGGCGAGGAGATAGGCGTCATGCTGGCGATCTCGCTGCACGCCACCAATGACGATCTGCGCGACCTTCTGGTGCCGATCAACAAGAAGTTCCCGCTGAAGGAGCTGATCGCCGCCTGCCGCGCCTATCCCGGTCTCTCCAATGCCAAGCGCATCACCTTCGAATATGTGATGCTGAAAGACGTCAACGATTCCCTCGAAGACGCCAAGGCGCTGGTGAAGCTGCTCAAGGGCATTCCGGCCAAGATCAATTTGATCCCGTTCAACCCCTGGCCCGGCACCAACTACCAGTGCTCGGACTGGGAGACGATCGAGAAGTTCGCCGACTACATCAACAATGCCGGCTATGCCTCGCCGATCCGCACGCCGCGCGGCCGCGACATCCTCGCCGCCTGCGGCCAGTTGAAGTCGGAATCGGAGCGCATGCGCAAGGTCGACCGGCTGGCGCTCGAGGCAATGATGATTGCGGGGCACGGCGAGGCGTGAGGCGTATCATCGCCTATCTCGTCCGCTTCGCCGTCATCCTGATCGGCTATGCGGTCGCCTCGCTGGCGGCCAGCGCCTTCCTCAATCTGCTCTTCCTCGGCTATTTCGCCTATGCGCCGGAGCCCGGGCATTCGACGATCGCACCCGCGCTTTATTTTTCGGTGCCTTTCGTGGCGCTGTTCGTCGCCTATTTCGGCTTCATGCCGGCGGCGATCGTCATCCTGATCGCCGAAGTGCTCGGCCGTCGCGACTGGCTGTTCTACGCGCTGGGCGGCGCCGTCATCGCCGTCGTCTTCCTCGGCTTCGCGCACAATATCGGCGATGCCGACTTCGATGTCACCGACAACAATGTCAGGCTCGCGCTGGTCGGCAGCGGCATGGTCGGCGGCATCTTCTACTGGCTCTCCGCCGGCCGCTGGGCCGGCAGCTGGCGCCGCGAGCCGTTGCTCGATCCGGAAGCCTGAGATCGGCGCAGGCTTACTTTGCCTGCGCCGTCAGGATCTTGAGCGCGAAGGCCGAGAACACGCCGCCGAACAGATAGTCGACCACGCGCGTGACGCGGGGGCTCGCCTTCATCGCCGCCGCGAATTTCTCCGCCGCCAGCACCATCGGCGCCGTCACCGGAATCGCCAGCACGACGAACATCACGCCGAGGAAGAACAGTTTTCCCGGCGCGTTCGGGTCATGCGCGGAGACGAATTGCGGCAGGAAGGTCATGAAGAACAGGATGATCTTCGGGTTGAGCAGGTTGACGCCGAGCCCGGCCGCCCAACTGCGGAACAGCGAGATCCGCGGCCCCTCCTTCTTCTCCGGCGAAAAGGCCGAGCCCTTCGTCACCGCCTGCCAGGCCAGGAAGACGAGATAGCCGGCGCCAAAGATCTTCAGCGCGAAAAAGGCCATCGGCGAAGCCACGATCAGCGCCGAGACGCCGACCACCACCAGCGTGGTATGGATCAGCGTGCCGCACAGCGCGCCGGTCATCGAGGCGAAGCCTGTGGCGCGGCCCTGGCTCAGCGTCCGCGACACGAACAGCGTCATGTCCGGTCCGGGCGTGATCGCCAGGATGACGGTCGCGATGGCGAACTGGATCAGCGTCGTGGTGTCGGGAATGAAGGACATGGCTCGCCCCTGCGGGATGGATCGCAGACCCTATAGCGCAGCCATGTCCGTTTCGCCAGCAACTGCCGGCGTGGCGGCGGCACAATCTCCCCCCTTGAGGGGGAGATGTCGCCAAAGGCGACAGAGGGGGTCGCCGCGCGTGAAGCGCCGGCATTTTTCCGCGACGAAAACAGCGCCGGCGATCTATGTGAGACGACCCCCTCTGGCCGCTTCGCGGCCATCTCCCCCTCAAGGGGGGAGATCACGTGCTGCGATTGCCTCGCCCTGCGCCCCTTCGTCTCTTGCATGAGCCGGAAACGCCGTGATACTCGCCCCCGAAAGCTTTTTACCCGCGGAACCGCCAACAATGTCCAAGACCAAAGACGTCAAGAAAGTCGTGCTCGCCTATTCCGGCGGCCTCGACACCTCCATCATCCTGAAATGGCTGCAGACCGAGCTCGGGGCCGAAGTCGTCACCTTCACTGCCGATCTCGGCCAGGGCGGCGAGCTGGAGCCGGCGCGCCGCAAGGCCGAGATGATGGGCATCAAGGATATCCGCATCGTCGACGTGCGCGAGGAATTCGTTTCCGACTTCGTCTTCCCGATGTTCCGCGCCAATGCAGTTTACGAAGGCACCTATCTGCTCGGCACCTCGATCGCCCGGCCGCTGATTTCCAAGCATCTGGTCGAGATCGCCAGGGAGACCGGCGCCGACGCAATTGCGCACGGTGCTACCGGCAAGGGCAACGACCAGGTCCGCTTCGAGCTCTCCGCCTATGCGCTGAACCCCGACATCAAGGTCATCGCGCCGTGGCGCGACTGGTCGTTCAAGTCGCGCACCGACCTGATCAACTTCGCCGAGCAGCACCAGATCCCGGTGCCGAAGGACAAGCGCGGCGACGCGCCGTTTTCGGTCGACGCCAACCTTCTGCACTCGTCCTCCGAGGGCAAGGTGCTGGAGGATCCGTGGAGCGAGCCGCCGGAATTCGTCCACCAGCGCACCGTCTCGCCGATGGACGCGCCGGACGCCGTCACCGAAATCGAGATCGAGTTCCTCAAGGGCGATCCGATCGCGCTCAACGGCAAGAAGCTGTCGCCGGCCACCATGCTGGCGGCGCTCAACGACCTCGGCCGCGACAACGGCATCGGCCGCCTCGACCTTGTCGAGAACCGCTTCGTCGGCATGAAGTCGCGCGGCGTCTATGAAACCCCCGGCGGCACCATCCTGATCGCCGCCCACCGCGCGATCGAATCGATCACGCTCGACCGTGGCGCGGCGCATCTCAAGGACGAGTTCATGCCGCGCTACGCCGAGCTCATCTACAACGGCTTCTGGTTCTCGCCCGAGCGCGTCATGCTGCAGGCGATGATCGACAAGAGCCAGGAGGATGTCGAAGGCTCGGTGCGGCTGAAGCTTTACAAGGGCAATGTCATCGTCACCGGCCGCAAGTCGAAGAAGACGCTCTATTCCGACGCGCTGGTCACCTTCGAGGACGACCGCGGCGCCTACGACCAGAAGGACGCCGCCGGCTTCATCCGCCTCAACGCGCTCCGGCTGCGCACGCTTGCGGCAAGGAATCGCCGGTGAGGCTGGTAATCTCCCCCCTCGAGGGGAGATGGCCGGCAGGCCAGAGGGGGTCGCCTCGCACAGAACACCAACGCTTTTCGCGCGATGAGAGACGACGCTGGCGCCCCACGCGCGGCGACCCCCTCTGTCGCCTTCGGCGACATCTCCCCCTCAAGGGGGGAGATTACCGCTTTCCCGGCTTTCGCTAACTTCCTGTGTAATAAACAAAAACCCGGCGTTTCCGCCGGGTTTTTGTTGCTTGGTCGCTGCCCGTGTCAGTCGGCGTCGATCGCCTCGGCGATGCGGGCGATGGCCTGCTGGTAGACGCTTGCCGAATTCCAGCCGGCGATGGCGCCCATATTCGCCTCATAGCTCGCGCCGGCGTGCCAGCCGTGACCTTTGAGGAAATTGGCGGTGGAAGCGAGCGCGGTATTTCTGTCGCGCAGGTTCCCGCTGCCGACGCCATACTTCAGGACATTTCCGGGAAGGAACTGCGTGTGGCCGATCTCGCCATGCATGGCGCCGACCGACGAGGCGCTCAACGCGCCGCGATCGACCAGCTTGAGCGCCGCAATGGCATGCGGGGTAAAGTAATCCGGGCGGCGGCAATCATAGGCCAGCGTCAAAATGGCCGAGACCGTGTTCTGGTTGCCCATCGAGGCGCCGAAGCCGGTTTCCATGCCCCAGATGGCGAGCAGCACGCCCGGCGGCACGCCGTAGTTCTGTTCGATCTTGTCGAACATCGCCGCGTTCTGCTTCTTCAGCGCACGGCCCCTGGAAATGATCGCGGCCCCGCCCCGGCGCTTCATGAACGCTTCCACCGAACCGCTGAACGCCTTGTGGATGGCGCGGTCGGCAGCGATCGTCCTGGTTGCATAAGTCGCGCCAGCCAGCGCGGACAGGCCCCGCTGACCCACGCCCTCAGCCTGCGCTTCGGCGGCGAACTGCTGCTTCCAAGCATCGAAGCCAGCGCCGTTCTTGCCGCAACTGGCCGCCGCCTGCGCGCCCGTCGCCAGTCCAAGTGCCGCCACAGCCGCGGCCACGAAAATCCTTCCCTTGGCAAAAAATGCCATATCGTTCTCCTGGTTGCCTGAATCACGTCCCGGTTGCAAATCTGCCAGTGAAACGCCCGATTGTCACCGCCCACACGGGCTGCGTGCCGCTCGCTGCTGGCGATTGCCGGGGAATTTGCCTACGATCAAGCATTTATTATGGCGGGGGGGGTTTTT
>NZ_RZSC01000411.1:0-5331 GCF_003998155.1 Mesorhizobium sp. M1E.F.Ca.ET.063.01.1.1 | reverse complement strand
GTCGAGCACGACATGCATTTCGTGCGCGAGCTCGGCGTCAAGGTCACCTGCCTGCACGAGGGCTCGGTGCTGTCCGAAGGCACGCTCGATTTCATCTCGGCCGACGAGCGCGTCGTCGAAGTCTATTTGGGGCGATGAGCATGATCTGGCGGGTTCCGTTCCACCGTTTCGATTTCGCTTTCCTCCGGCGTTGGAGAAGGGGCTGACCATGCTCGAAGTCTCCAATGCCACGCTCCACTATGGCGCCGCGCAGGCGCTGCGCGGCGTTTCGCTGAAGGCCGGCGCCGGCAAGATCACCTGCGTGCTCGGCCGCAACGGCGTCGGCAAGACAAGTTTGATGAGATCGATCGTCGGCCATCATCGGCTGACGAGCGGAAGCGTTGCCTTCGAGGGGAAGGCGCTCGACCGGAGCGCGGCGTATGACCGCGCCCGGTCGGGCATCGCATTCGTGCCGCAGGGCAGGGAGATTTTTCCCCTGCTCACGGTGCGCGAAAACCTGGAATCGGGCTTCGCGCCGCTGAAGCGCGCCGACCGCACTGTTCCGGCGCATGTCTTCGAGCTGTTTCCGGTGTTGAAGCAGATGCTGGGGCGTCGCGGCGGCGACCTGTCCGGCGGCCAGCAGCAGCAGCTCGCGATCGGGCGGGCGCTGGTGATGCGGCCGAAGCTGCTCGTGCTCGACGAGCCGACCGAAGGCATCCAGCCCTCGATCATCAAGGATATCGGCCGCGCCATCCGCTATCTGCGGGACCAGGCGGGGATCGCGGTGCTGCTGGTCGAGCAGTATCTCGACTTCTGCCGCGAGCTTGCCGACGAGGTCAACATCATGGACCGGGGCCAGATCGTGCACACCGGACCGGCCGCGGATCTGGACAGGCCCGATGTGCGCAAGTTCCTGACAGTCTAGAACCGATTGCTCGACTTCGGGCGGCATCGCGATCAATAGCAACCCCAATATTTCTCCGGTTCAGCCCCTGTGTAACTCTGGCGCGCTCTATACCGCGTGCTAGTCTTTTCTTGGCCTTGGTGAGTCGGCCGCTTTCCGTACCAGTCGCGAATGAGGGGGAAGGCGCGGGCTCCAGCCGGCAAGTTCCACGCAAGCAAACCCGCCTAGCTTTCCCCGCAGTGATTGTCGGTCAATGCGTCCAACAAAGAACTTGCCAGGGGAAGGCGATGGAACGTTTTGTCGAGGATTATCAGAAGCGACGCCTCACCGAACGCGTGGATATCATGACGGCGATCAATATCCTGATGTCGCAAGGCTATGACGAGGACGAGCTGATCGGCGAGATAACCAAGGTCTTCTATGTCGACCTCGACGCCTACAATGAAGTGATCGGGCGCCACTGACAGCCTGAGTTGCCGGTGTAGAGGCTCTTAGCCGGCGCGGCGGAAGTCGAGCACGCGGTTGCGGCCGCCGCGCTTGGCCGCGTAAAGCGCCTTGTCGGCGGCGCTGAGAACCTTGTCGAAGCTCACGCCTTCGTTGCTGCCGAACGCGAAACCGGCGCTCACCGTGCATTTGAGCTGGCCCGTCTCGGTCTCGATCGTTCGCGCCGCGAAGGCCATCCTTATCCGTTCCGCCGTACCCTCGACCATCTCGGGCAAGGTGCGTTTCAGAACCAGCGCGAATTCCTCGCCGCCCATGCGGGCGGCGGCATCGTTCGGGCGCAGATTGCCGGACAGTTCTTCGGCGAAGACCTTCAGCACCTCGTCGCCCGAGGCGTGGCCGTACTGGTCGTTGATCGCCTTGAAGCCGTCGAGGTCGAAGACCACGATCGCGGTGAAGGCGCCGACGGGCACCTTGCCATGCAGGTCGAACAGAGCGCGGCGGTTGAGCAGCCCGGTCAGCGCGTCGGTCCGCGCTTCGCGCTGGTGATGCCGGGCAAGCCGCCCCTGGTTGAGCGCCAGCGACAGCGCGCCGATACCGGTCATCGAGGCGATAACGACGACCAGGCTCAGATCTTCGGCCCAGTTGCTCGGCGCGTGGCCGAGGACGAGTTTGCCGCCCCATGCCAGCACGGCTGCGCACAGCACGAAGGAGGCGGCGGTCAACGAGTAGAGCAGCGCCACGCCGACGAGCTGCGCCGGCGCCTCCGCGCGGCCTTTCCAGTATTCGTGCGCCGTGCCGAACAGGAGCAGCGCCGCAAGCGAATTCTCCAGCATGAAGGCCAGCCCGTCATAGCCGAGCGCCATGGCCGGCAGCGCCAGCGCGAAGGAGATGCCGGCGCCAAGCGCGATACGCGGCAGCGGCGAACTCCCGGTCCGGAACTGGTGTGCGGCGCCCAGCATCACCGAGAAACCGAGCAGCAGCAGCGCCAGTGTCAGGACGCCGAGGGCTGTTCCAGGCGCCTCGATATAGGCGTCATAGGCAAACACCTCGACTACCACCACCAGCACGCTGATCGCCCATGTCAGCAGGAACTTGTCGGAACGGGCGGTCAGCCAGGTTCCGAAAAGCGTCAAGCTGAGGCAGGCAGCGGAGAAGCCGACGGCCAGCAGCAATGAGTTGTAATCGAGCAGCATGCATTGTCCTTGCCGTCGCCGGGCTTCTGCAACCTGGCGTAGGTGCCTTAATGCGGCAAGGAAGTATCGATTACGTTACGATAGCGGTGAAAACGCGATAATTCCGTAGCGTCAGAGAACCGCCACCGACAACAGCAGTATGATGCCTGCCCCCATCATCACCAGACCCGGCCAATTCTGCGACAGGCCGAGGAAACCGAGCCCGCGTCGCCGGGGCTCCAGTGTCGGGCCCGGTGTTGCCAGGTTCGGCGCCGGACGATTCGGCGCTGTAGGTGCTGGATCGCTCAGACGTCCGCGTCTCAAAGTGGCGCTTGCCATGTACACGACGCCGGCGACGGTGAGCAACGCGCCGAGGATGACGGTCATCTTTCCTCGCTCCTTTCCGAACGTCGCGGGATTTGGCAAACGTTTCGCGAGGTGACTGCCTCGCCGTCGATCTTCGGCGAGATGACCAGTGTGACTCGCAGGGCCTCCCGCGGTCAGCGGCTGAGACAGAACGGTCAAGATGGCCAGCAGGTTCCGACAAGCCAACCGCCGACTAGACTAGGATGCCTCCTGTACCCATAGGCTAGGCATCCAGGCATGCAGGGACATCCCCCCATTTGGGTCATGCCGAAGCGCGGTCGAAAATCAGGCGCAGTCCCTCGGTCTCTCGGACGCAGCCGTCAGGCCGCCGCTTTCTGGCCGCGCAGGCGTAGTCGTCGCGGAAGGTATCCACGAACGTCTCGATCGAGGTCGCTTGTCGTTCTTCTGCCGGGTCGGAAATAGTCCCCTATCCATGCCGATGCCGCATAGGCGCCAATGGCCTTTGCTGGGCTGCACCAGGCCAAGCAGGCGCAGGACAATTGCAACCGTCATCGCCTCGACGATCAGCGGCGTATACCTGAATGTCGACTGTGTGAACCATGCAAGCGAAGCGGGCTGCGACTTGGGATCGCTCAATTAGCGCTACCTAAAATTGCAAGATAGTTTTGTTGACAACCTACGCGGAGTGTTAAAGATGCCTTCGTGCGTTCGCAATCATCTTTTCACGGCGTCAACGATGCGGAGACATGACATGTTTGACCCCCTCGAAGAAAAGTTGAGAATTCACGTCGCGTACGGCGGCAAGAGGGGTGGCGGAAGTGGACGCAACGGCTCAGTGAGAATTCACTTCTGAGCCGCATCGCTGCAGCTGTAGGCAGTACTGTCGGTGGCACTCTATCGTAGTGGCCATTATTGCGTATGTTTCGCTTGGTATTTTTTAGTATGGAATTTGTAAGATATTACACTCCCAGCCGGACATATTTATGCGCTTGCTGAGAATCATAGGATTCATCCTAATCGTTGTCGCGATTGCGGCGCTTGGCGTCAGCTACTATTTCGAGCAAGAAACGGCCCCCACACATCCGTCCCTCGCAAGAGCCGCTATGGCTCCGCTCATTCCTGTGCGCGACTTCTATGCCAACACAGGCGCAGAGTGGGGCTATCAACCGTCCCACGACGGCAGCATGATCGCCTGGTATGGCGTCGAATGGACGAAAACCGTCCTTCGCGTGAAGCGGACCGAGCAAGCCGGATCGTTTCTTACTCTTTCGGGCGCGCAGGTCGACGACTTCTGGTGGCATTCCTACAAGAACGAGTTGGTCGTGCTGAGCGAGGGCCGTCTGTGGCAGATCGATCCCCTGAAGCCCAAGCGCGACAACTGGGCGGATGTCACGCCGCGCGGCTTCGTGAACTGGCGCATCGTATCGTCACCGTCGGGACCGGATGATCGGCTGGTCGTGGCTTCCAACGATCGTAACCCCGCCTTCCTCGACCTATACAGCGTCCGGCAGGACGGTGGCGGCAAGCAGTTACTTGAGAAGAACGAAGGCGAGACAATCGACTGGTGGCTCGACCGCCACAACATGCCATTGATTCGGGCCGATAGGCTTAGCGATGAGGGCACGCGTTTCCTGATCCGTGACAGCGCCACCGAACCTTGGCGGATGCTGACCGAAATCAGCGCGCGCGATGATTTCACCATTCTTTATCATCCTGAAGGCGGAAAGCCCATTTACGCACTCTCCGACCGTGGGTGCGACCGGATCGCGCTAGTGACCGTGGCTCCTCGAACAGGAGAGGAGACCATCGTCGCAGACCATCCGAAGGTGGACGCCAAAAAAGCATTCGCGCTGGCTCAGAATGCCGTAGGCCCCGACTTTCTAACATTCGAGGACGGCTATCCCCAATATCGCACGTTTTCAAGGCTTGGCGAGGCGTTCACCAAGCTCCTCCTAGACGGAGACAATCCGGTGGACTTCAATATTCTCGGGACGTCTCCGGACGGGCGGTTTGCAACGGTCGCTCGTTCGTGGCGCGAACAGTCGTTCGAGTATTTCCTCTATGACCTTGAAAAAGGCAAAGCCACAAAAATTGCCGAGTACGATTTACGAAAGCGCAGGGATGCCTTGGTGGAGACCAAGCCGGTATCGTTCAAAGCGCGAGATGGCCTTGATATTCCGGCCTTCCTCATACTTCCGCGCGGTGTCGAACCGAAAAACCTACCGGCGGTCGTCGTCATCCATGGTGGGCCCGCGCAGCAGGAAATCTGGGCCTACAACAATGACTACCAGTTCCTCGCTAACCGCGGCTACGCTGTTCTGTCCGTGAACTTTCGCGGCTCGACCGGCTATGGCAAGGCGTTCCGCGCA
Source organism: Mesorhizobium sp. M1E.F.Ca.ET.063.01.1.1 (assembly GCF_003998155.1). Lineage (NCBI taxonomy): Bacteria > Pseudomonadati > Pseudomonadota > Alphaproteobacteria > Hyphomicrobiales > Phyllobacteriaceae > Mesorhizobium > Mesorhizobium sp. M1E.F.Ca.ET.063.01.1.1. The sequence goes on along the minus strand of NZ_RZSC01000411.1, from coordinate 136 downwards.
GCAGGCTACGGCGAGATCGGCAAGGCCATGCAGGACGACATCGTTGACGCGGCGAACTGGCTGGTCGGGCAAGGCATCGCCGACAAGTCCAACATGGCCGTGATGGGCGGCAGCTACGGCGGCTACTCCGCAGCCC
>NZ_RZSC01000410.1:0-5349 GCF_003998155.1 Mesorhizobium sp. M1E.F.Ca.ET.063.01.1.1 | reverse complement strand
CCCAAACAAAGACTTTCGGAGAACACCATGAAGCTGAAGAAGCTCGCTTCGTTCCTTGTCGTGCTTGCCGGCCTTTTCGCCGCATCCCTGCCGGCCTTGGCCGCCGACAAGGAAAATACCATGATCATCACGCTGAAGGACGGCGACGTGACTATCGCGCTGCGTCCGGATATCGCGCCCAAGCATGTCGCGCAGATCAAGAAGCTGGTGCGCGAGGGCGCCTATGACAACGTCGCCTTCCACCGCGTCATCGACGGCTTCATGGCGCAGACCGGCGACGTCAAGTTCGGCAACATGGAGAAGGGTTTCAACCCCGAGGCCGTCGGCACCGGCGGTTCCGATCTTCCCGACCTGCCGGCCGAGTTCTCCCAGACCGAACAATTCACGCGCGGCGTGGTCGGCATGGCCCGCTCGCAGGATCCGAATTCGGCCAATTCCCAGTTCTTCATCATGTTCGCGCCGGCGCCGAACCTCGACGGCCAGTACACTATCGTCGGCAAGGTGGAGAGCGGCATGGATCTGGTGGACAAGATAAAGAAGGGCGACGAGGCGGACAACGGCACGGTCACCGACCCCGATCGCATGATCAAGGTTCGCATCGCTGCCGATGGTAAGTAACTCACTCAATTTTAAAAGGATTTTCTGACATGGCTGAGATCAAGGACCGCGAGAACGCGCTCATCATGGAAACGACGAAGGGCAACGTCGTCATCGAAATGTATCCCGACCTGGCGCCCGGTCACGTCGCCCGCATCAAGGAACTGGCGCGCGAGGGCGCCTATGACGGCGTGGTGTTCCACCGCGTCATCGACGGCTTCATGGCGCAGACCGGCGACGTCAAATTCGGCAATTCCTCGAAGCCCTCCTTTGCCCCGTCTCGCGCCGGCATGGGCGGCTCCGACAAGCCGGACCTGAAGGCCGAATTCTCCAACGCCAATCACGGCCGCGGCACCTGCTCGATGGCGCGCGCGCAGAACCCGAATTCTGCGAACTCGCAGTTCTTCATCTGCTTCGACGACGCCTCCTTCCTCAACCGCCAGTATACGGTATGGGGCCAGGTGATCGAGGGCATGGAGAATGTCGACAAGATCAAGCGCGGCGAGCCGGTGCAGGACCCCGACAAGATCGTGTCGCTGAAGGTCGCGGCCGACGTCAAGTAAGGGCATAAAGGTGATGGGCGCAGTCTGGTCGTTGCTCGGCATCCTGTCTGGCGCCTTCATCGCCATCCAGGCGCCGATCAACTCGCAACTGGCGCGCGGCCTCGGCCTTCCGGTCGCGGCCGCCGCGTTTTCCTTCCTGTCCGGCGCTATCGTGCTCGGCATCATCGCGGTCGCCGTGGTGAGGCTGCAGGGCATTTCGCTCGACTGGAAGGCGCCGGCGCCGTGGCTGTTCGTTGCCGGCGGCATGCTCGGTGGCTTCTATGTCACGCTCTCCACCATCCTCACGCCGCGCATCGGCGCCGCCGCGCTGATGGCCTTCCTGGTCGCCGGCCAGCTGATCGCCGGCATGCTGGTCGACCGCGCCGGTTTCCTCGGCGTAGCCGTGCGCGAGATCTCGCTTGGCCGCGTCGCCGGGGCCGTGTTGCTGCTGGTCGGAGCGCTGCTCATCCGGCTGTTCTGATGCGCGTCGATCTGTTCGACTTCGAGCTGCCGGAGGCGCGCATCGCGCTTCGTCCGGCGGAGCCGCGAGACAGCGCCAGGATGCTGGTCGTCAGACCCGGCCAAGGCCTGGACGATCGGATCGTGCGCGATCTGCCGTCGCTGCTTGAGGACGGCGACGTGCTGGTGTTCAACGACACCAAGGTCATTCCGGCGCAATTGAAAGGCATCCGCAAACGCGGCGAGGCGATGGCGCAGGTCGAGGCCACGCTGCATATGCGGGTGGCGCCGGACCGTTGGCGGGCCTTCATGCGGCCCGGAAAGCGCATCGCCGTCGGCGACCGCATCCATTTCGGCCAAGATCAGAATTCCTGCTTCCTCGGTCGGCTCGACGCGACCGTGATCGAGAAGGGCGAGGCGGGCGAAGCGCTGCTCGGCTTCGACCTCTCAGGGCCGTTTCTCGACGAGGCGCTGCACGCCGTCGGCCATATTCCGCTGCCGCCCTACATCGCCTCGAAACGCGACGACGACGAGCGCGACCGCCGCGACTATCAGACCATCTACGCCAGGGAAGAGGGCGCTGTCGCCGCGCCCACCGCGGGGCTGCATTTCACGCCTGAGCTGTTCACCGCTCTTGACGCCAGGGGCGTCGAGCGCCGCTTCGTCACGCTTCACGTCGGCGCCGGCACCTTCCTGCCGGTCAAGGCCGACGATACCGCCGATCACAAGATGCATGCGGAAATCGGCTCGGTGAGCCGCGAGACGGCAGACGCACTCAATGCGGCAAGGGTGCGGGGAGGGCGGATCGTCGCCGTCGGCACGACGTCGCTGCGCCTCCTGGAAAGCGCCGCGCGCGAAGACGGCAGGATCGAGGCCTGGTCGGGGCCGACCGATATCTTCATCACGCCCGGCTACCGTTTCAAGACAGCCGATATGCTGATGACCAATTTCCATCTGCCGCGCTCGACGCTGTTCATGCTGGTCTCGGCCTTCAGTGGGCTGGAGACGATGCGTTCGGCCTATGCGCATGCCATCGCGAGCCGCTACAGATTCTACTCCTATGGGGACTCCTGCCTACTTTTCCGGGAGACAAGCGATGGACGCTGATCTCGAAAAACACCAGGCACGCTCGTCCACCACAAGGAATTCGATGGCTGCAGCTTTCTCCTTCAAGCTCATCGCTACCGACGGCAGGGCGCGGCGCGGCCAGATTTCCATGCCGCGCGGCGAAATCCGCACGCCGGCCTTCATGCCGGTCGGCACCGGCGGCACCGTCAAGGCCATGTATATGGACCAGGTACGCGGCGTCGGCGCCGACGTCATCCTCGGCAACACCTATCATCTGATGCTGCGGCCGGGCGCCGAGCGCGTGGCGAAACTCGGCGGGTTGCATGAGTTCGCGCGCTGGCCATACCCGATCCTGACCGACAGCGGCGGCTTCCAGGTCATGTCGCTGTCGAAGCTGAGGAAGCTGACGGAAAAGGGCGTCACCTTCCGCTCGCATATCGACGGCGCGCCCTACGAGATGTCGCCGGAGCGGTCGATCGAGATCCAGGGGCTGCTCGATTCCGACATCCAGATGCAGCTCGACGAATGCACCGCACTCCCGGCCAAGCCGAAGGAGATCGAGCGCGCCATGGAATTGTCGCTGCGCTGGGCCGAACGCTGCAAGGCGGCGTTCGGCGACCAGCCGGGCAAAGCTATGTTCGGCATCGTCCAGGGCGGCGACAGCGCCGCGATGCGTGTGCGTTCGGCGCAGGCGCTGAAGGCGATGGACCTCAAAGGCTATGCCGTCGGCGGCCTGGCGGTCGGCGAGCCGCAGGCGGTGATGCTGGAGATGCTGGAGATCACCTGCCCGGAACTGCCGGACGACAGGCCGCGCTATCTGATGGGCGTCGGCACGCCGGACGACATCTTGAAGTCGGTGGCGCGCGGCATCGACATGTTCGACTGCGTGATGCCGACGCGCGCCGGCCGACACGGCCTTGCCTATACACGCCGCGGCAAGATCAACCTGCGCAACGCCCGCCACGCCGACGATCCACGTCCGCTGGACGAGGAGAGCGACTGCCCCGCCGCGCGCGACTATTCGCGCGCCTATCTGCATCATCTGGTGCGTTCGCAAGAGACGCTCGGCGCAATGCTGCTCACCTGGAACAACCTGTCCTACTATCAGAAGCTGATGCAGGACATCCGAGCCGCGATCGAGGCGCGGGGCTTCGAGGCGCGCGCCGCGGAGATTTCAGATGGCTGGGCGAGGGGCGATATTTCAACCATCTAGCCGGACGTCCCGCGATTGACGGACCGACTGCCCGAGAGCAGAGTTGCGCCCTCGGGGATCAGCCATGACCGTGACCTACGACTTTGCCGGCAAGACGGCGATCGTGACCGGCGGCTCGAGGGGCATCGGCAAGGCCGTGGCTACGCAGTTGGCGCGGTCAGGAGCCGACGTGTGGGTGTGGGATGCCGATCCAGCGCCAGTCGACGGAACCAGCAGTCAGACGGTCGATGTGACCAGGGCGGGCGACATAAGGAATGCTCTCAGCGAGGTGGTCGCCACGACAGGCGGGGTCGACATTCTCATCAACAACGCGGGCTATCTTGGTCCCTACCTTGGCTTCGAGGCCTTCGATCCCGCTGAGTGGCAGCGCATCATCGGGGTCAATCTCATCGGAACATTCGAGGTCACGCATCAGGTTCTGCCGGTCATGCGCAAGGCCGCTCGCGGCCGCATCGTCAATATGGGGTCGCTCGCCGGCAAGGAAGGATTGCCGAACCTCGCCGCCTATTCGGCCGCAAGCGGAGGCATCATTGCCTTCACCAAGGCCTTGTCGCGCGAGGTCTGCGACACCGATATCCGCGTCAACTGCGTCGCTCCCGGTCCGATCGATACGGACCTTATCCGGCGACTCGGAAACGAGGTCGTCAGCGACATGGTCGGCGCCAGCCCGCTGAAGCGGCTTGGGGCGGTGGAAGAGGTCGCGGCGCTGGTTCTCTGGCTCTGCTCCGATGCCGCCAGCTTCAACACCGGCGCGGTCTTTGACATGTCTGGCGGCAGGGCGCGCTACTGATTGTCTGGCTCACGTGCTGACCGAAGTCGAGGCGCGCAGGCTGCAGCCGGTGATCTTGAAGCTGCCGTCGGGCTGCTGCTCCAGCGTGTAGACCGCCTCATAGTCCTTGCCGTCGGGGCCGACGATCAGCACCTGCTGGATGATCGAGGCCGGCCCGGTCTGCTCCACCTTGCCGAAGGAATAGGTTTGCGGCTTGCGCACCGGCGCGTAGCCGTTGGTCACCATGTTCATGAAGGTGTCGACCGTCGGGAAGATGCGCTTCACGTTCGGTGCCGCGAAACTGTAGGCGGTGGCGCCGTCATCGGCGAGGAAGGCCTTGAGCTGGCTGTCGATGACCGTCTGCGCCGCCTTGATCTCGGCGTCGCCGGCAAAGGCTATGGATGCAAGAAGCATCGGAACGAGAGCGAGTGCGAACAAAGCGCGGCGCATGGCCTGACTCCCGAAAATTCACGTTGTGAAGGCGCAGTCTAACATACGCTGGCCGCCCTGCCGTGGTTTCACCGGCTTCGGAAGATTCTTGCCCGCATCGACGTCTGGTCGGTGCTTGTGACTTGAGGCACGCCGGGCCAATCATCGACGGCAGCCTCGACAGGAGCGGCATGCCGGCCGCCGAATTGCGGCAAGCGGTCGCCAGGGCCGGCGCCGGCTGATGCTTGAAAGCGGGGCGGCAGTCTGCCAAA
>NZ_RZSC01000040.1:0-18975 GCF_003998155.1 Mesorhizobium sp. M1E.F.Ca.ET.063.01.1.1 | reverse complement strand
ATGCAGCAGGGTACCGACCGGTGGGAGGCCGCGGGCTTTCTTGGCATGACAGTCGAAATGCTGATTGAGACCTATGGGCACCATCACCCCGATTTTCAGGCCAAAGCCACCCGGGCGATCGTCTCCAAGTCACGTTCGCGAAACGTGCCCAAAAACACAGTCAGGATGGTCTTGGCACAGAAGGAGAACTTTTCCGACTACCCCACAGTTACCCCACAGAATCGCCGGAAATAAACGTGAACGAAGGCTGTCTGGCATCATAAGAAATGGCGGAAATCCGGGCTTTTGCTGGATGGCCCGCTCGTTCGGGACGATGGGGTCGCAGGTTCAAATCCTGCCACTCCGACCAGAACGAAACCTTCCGAAAATCCACGTTTTCCGGCGACATTCCAACGGTTTGGCCGGTTTCCGCGCTTGGAACATTATCGGAATGTGAGGCGCTGTGAGGTGCGCCTCACGCCCCATGTGGGGCTTTGGCCGTTCCCGGGTTGCTCAGGCGACCCTGAGATGCAGCCTCTCGTCGATCTGTTTCAGGCGGACATGCTCTCCATGCGCGTCCTTGGCTCCTATGGTGCCAGGAAGGACGGGCTTGTCGTCGCGCGCACCGGCTCTGAACGGGCGTGGCCGTCATGCCTGATGCCGCCGTGATCGATCAGGCGCGCGATCACGGCGCGCCGTGCGTGATACGGCGTCAGCGTGTGGTCGGCATTCGGCAGCGAGACCCTGGTCACGCCGCGAATGCTGCCGAGCCGCTCTTCCTCCGAGCCAAAATGGCGGGCGATCTCCTTCAGGCTCAGGTCGCCTTCCGAGGTCATCAGGAGAACCCGCACGCCCCGGCCACAAAGGTCGCGCATCCAGCGTTCCACCCGCCGCTGTCCCAATAGAGCGGCCGGATGCAGCATCGACACTGTGGACTTGATCGCCTCCAGCCCGCGCCGGACAATCAGCCGGGCGCTGCGCGAAGCGATCCCGCGCCATGCCGGGGCGTCCGGCTCGCGGCTCTCCTCAATGGCGGCGGCGTTCTGCCCGAGCACGGCCTTGGACGTCTCGTAAGTCTTCCAGACCGCCATCTCCAGCGCGTAGGAACTGTTCCAGGCGAAGCAGAGCGGGTTGATCATGGTCAGCGTCCGCACCCGCCGATCGGCCCGTGCGGTGTGAAAAGCCTGGAATGCGCCGGCGCAGGTGCCGACCAAGCCGACAGTAGGGTAGCCGGCTCGTTCCATCCAGTCGATTGCACGGCCCACATCATGGCGCGTGCGCCCGTCATAGAGGAACAGGCGCCCTTCCTCGGTCGGATCGCTGAGGCCAAGTCCGGGCAGGTCGACGCGCAGCGAAGCTACGCCTTCCGCCGCCAGCTCCCGCACCGCTTCCACCGTGCCACGCGCCCAGCCGACATGCGGCACGCCACCGGCATTTAGGAAGATCACCGGCTCGGCTGCGGCCTGGCGTCCGTGCGGCCGGCAAAGCACGCCGCAGATCATCGGCTCCGGTCCGATCAGGACCGGCTTTTCCGTATAATGCGGACCGTCCAGGGACTCCGACGCATCGTGCGGCATGGCCTTTCCTGCGACCGCTTCGCCTTTATGGTCGGCTATCCAGCCTGCGCAGCGGTCAAGAGCGGCGGCCGGAATCCGGTTAGCGGTCGGGTCGCACATCAAGAGAGGATAGCCATCGAACTCGGCCTCGGCGAAATCCGCAGGGCCCGCCTCGCCGCCACGGATTTCGGCGGCGGCGAGCGGCTTGCCGTTTGTAAGCACCAGCATCGGCAAGGGTGGAAGGCTTGCCGCGGCATGCCGCCAGTCGAGCGCCGAAAGGTCGGCCAGCGTCTCATGCGAAATCCGGAAGCCGGCGGCCTCGCGCCCCTCGGTGAAAACCCCTTCGCCCGCCGAACGGCTGGCCAGCGGCGCGTCGATCATGCGCGACATGGCCGTGATCTCGCGGACATAGGCCTTGCCGGAGGACGGCGGCGCGAGCACCACGAGACCGGCCACGTCGTCTCGTCCGGCCGCCGCCAGCGGCGCCAGCAGAGCGCCAAGCCGGAAGCCGACCAAAATGACGTCCGCCACGCCGCAATCCCGCTTCAGCCGATCGATCGCGGCGCCTATGCTCTGCGTCCACGATCGCACCTGATTGGGCGTTGAATGATCCCCGGCGGCATTGCCGCAGCCGGGATAGTCGAACTGCAGCACCTTCAGACCGTTTTCGGCCACCTTGTCGGCCAGCAGCCTCAGGAAACGCCGGCTGCACAGGTCCTCGTGCCCATGCGCCCCGGCGATGACGACGCCCCGGCCGCGCCGCTCGTTGCCCTTGCCTTCATGAAGCCAGCCGATCGTGTCGGCGAAGACTATCCCCCTCATGCCATGCTCCCAGTGGGCTCCAACGCCCGCATGATCTCTGCCCCGGTTTCTGCCCCGGTTTCCGCCCCGATTTCCGCATTGCCGGCTTGCGGCGCATCGTAGGTTACGTCGCGATCGCCGTTCAGCGCTGTCACGATGCCGGCCGGCGTGGACGAGGCCGGTCCGTCAAGGCCAATTTCCTTCTCCGCACCCGGCATCAGGTGGAAGCCGTTCTCGCGCGGAAGGAACAGCCCATCCTTGATGGCGATGTGATAGGCAGCTCGCCTGCAGGCGAGCCGCAGGCGCCAGCCGTCTTCTCCTCCCCGCACCAACCGCGCCGACAGGCCGACATCGCGTCGCGCGGTCATGGCGCCGGGAAGCACATGAAAGGCTTCGGCCAGGATTTCGCCGTCGCGGCCTTCCAGCCTTGCCACGGTTACCTCGTGACCCGCCGGGCCGAAGCGATAGGCATAAGACAGGTCGAAGAAGGCGCCGAGCAGCGAAAACGCCGACAGAAACTGCGCCCCGCGCGCCTGCACGGTGACCGGCTGGCGCGCCGTCACCACCGGGGTGACGCCATCGCGCAAACAGGCAAGCGACAGCGTCGCCTCGACCGCCTTTGCTCCGTCATTGACGAGATGGACGCCCAGCCCGTTGACGCCCTCGTCGCTCAGCGTCAGCCTGAGCGGCGCGAAGGCGCGTCTCAGCGCATGCCAGACCGATTTCGGCCGTCCGGTGGAATCGACGATGCCCCACCCTGCGCCCGGGCGCAGATCCTTCCAGAAAAACAGCAGCGCACCCGCCGTCGGCGAAGCTGGTCTGCGCCATTCGTCGATCGTGCGCTCAACCACCTCGGCGGTGACGGCGCGTGAGAGGTCGAGGTAGCGCGCGGGATCTTCCATGCGCAGCCGGCGCACATCGACGCCGAACAGCGCCTCGAGATAATGCTCGCGCACGTCCTCGAAATCCCACGACGCACCTGCGTCGCGCGGCACACCGGCCTTCCAGCGCGGATCGTGGCCGGGCGGAACGGGCAGTTGCTCATCCAGCGTCGTCTGTTCCGGCACGTTGGCGAAGGCGAGGCACTCGCTGGCGAAACGCACCTCCGCGCGGCGCGCGTCTTCCAGCGGCCGGCAATAGGCGCCGACGCCATAATAATGCGTCGGGCCGCCATCCGCGGCGAAGGGCAGACTGCCGCCGGAGGGCGACGAGGACACCAGCGCGAGATCGGGCAGGATCGCCTGTGCGGCCGGACGCACGACCGCGTCGAGCCAGGGTGTCGGATCCATCGCCGCCGGCATGCCGAGCATCGCAGCCTGCTGCGCCACCTCGCTGCCGCCGCACAGCACCGCCAGCGACGGCGAATGCCGAAGCCGCTTCAACAGGTTTTCCACCTCGCTCGACAGCGCCGCCCGCCAGGCCTCGCTCTTCGCGGGATAGTCGAAATTGGCGAGCATCAGGTCCTGCCAGACGAGAATGCCCATCTCGTCGCACAGCTCGTGGAACGCATCGCCCTCATAAGCGAAGGTGCCGCCGACCCGCAGCATGTTGACGCCGGCTCGACGCACGAGGTCGAGCTCGAGCTCGATTACGCCCCGCTCGCATGGCAGCCGCACAGGATCGGACGGCGTCCAGACCGCGCCGCGGCAGAATACCGGCACGCCGTTGACGACGAGGCGGAAGTCGCGTCCGTCGGCGCCGCGATCGATCTCGATACGGCGAAACCCGACCCGGTCGAGCCGGCTGCGCATCGTGCCGATCGTCGCCATCACGTCGTGCAGCGCCGGCTCGCCATGACTGTTCGGCCACCATGGGGCGACATCGGCAATGTCCAGTTCCGCCGTCAGCCGGGTGGGTGTCTCGACCTTGAGGCACGCACGCACTCCAGCGCAGCTGACATGCGCCGTCTGCGCATCGTCGATAGGTTCAGCGAGGGTGATCGCAACGGCAAGATGCCCGGTCGAACCGTCGAGGCTGGCGCGCATGTCGGCATCGAGGATGCGCTGCCCGCCATTTTCGCGGATCAGCTTGACGGGACGCCACGGCCCGACGACATCGAAGGTCGGGCACCAGCCCGGCATGTGTCCGATCAGGGTGGTGCGCACCAACCGCAGCCGCTGATCGTCGATCATGCGAGGACGCCAGCGCGCGCGTGGACCGGTCGCCGTTTCCAGATGGCGGTCGAGACTGCGCAAGACGATGGCGAGCGGCTCGCCGCCTGAAAGGGTCACCGCGGCCTCGTGGCGCTCGAACATCGAGGTCGAGGTAAGCAGCAGCCGGTCGCCAAGCCAGACCTCGGCGACAGTCGCCAGTCCCTCGAACACCAGCCGCGCCGGGCCGGTCGCGTCGAGCCGGCGGCTGTACCAGACATCGCGGTCATGCAGCGGGGTTGGCTGCTTGCGGTCCCAGCGGCCATGCTTTTCCAGCGTGCCCGCCGCCGTGCCGGGACAGGCCGCGTCCAGCCAGTCGGCGTTTGCGTCGATATCATCCGGCGAAGCCCAAGCGCCGGCCGCCGAGACGGCCATCCGCCAACCCCGGTCCAGCAACTCGACAGTGCCGGCGGTCGACACCGTGGCGTCCATTCGCACACCCATGTTCAAATGCGCCTCGCCCGGCCCTACGCCGCCTTGGAGGCGACACCCGCCATGCGGGCGTCCAGCACGTCCATCACCGTTTCGTAGGCCTGCGCCATTGGCGCGATCGCCTCGGCCAAGCCCTCGAAACGCTGCCGCGCCATCGCCCGGGCGAGCTTGAACTGCATGACCTTGGCGCCATCGGCAATGTCGCCGGCGGCTTGCGCCGCCTCCGCCAGGCAGGTTTCGCCGTGCTGCCCCAGCCATTCGAGATGACTGCCGAGAAGTTCGAAATTCGCGCCGACCTGGCGCAGCGTGTTGAAGGCATAGGTATGGAAATAGTCCGGCGACCGCGTCGCCAGCGTTTCAGCGTGGCGGCCGAACGCGGCCGCATAGGCGCCAAGCGGATTGCGCTTCGGCCGCCGCTTCAAGTGATGCGCAAGCAACGCCGCTGCGGTCCCGACCGCGTCACGGGCCGGGCGCGTGGCGTCGAACTTCACGAATTCCGCGTAAGGAAACAGCGGCAGGTCCCCGGCCGACACATCATCCCATTGGCCGAAGATGCCGTCGTAGTCTTCGCCCTCGAGCGCGAAGTAGCCGTCATTGTGGAAGTAGCGCATCCGCCGCCCCTCGGGATCGAGCGCATCGATGCCGCACGTGGTCTTGGAATGGCCGTTGCGATAGGTGATGCCCCTGGTGTCGGGCAGGTAGAAGGCGTCGACCTCGACCAGCGGCAGCCGGCCGAGTTCGATTTGCGCCAGCACATGCGTCTCCAGCCGGTCGAAGACCGCCAGTTCCTGGATGTCCAGCCCGGCCAACTGCTGCAGGTCGGCGGTCGGGAACTTGAAGAAGGTGAACTGATCGCCCTCGAAATCCTGCGCCACGGTGAAACCGAGCGCCGCGACCGGATCGTGGCCGGTCGCGTGCAGTACCTCAATCAGGAGGTCGACATAGCAGTTGGTCTGCGGCCAGCGCCTTTGCGGATCGTGCAGCCAATGCGGCCGGTAGCTGGCCGGGTCGAGGCCGGCGATAGCTCCGCGCATGTCACACGCTCCACAGCACGTCGCGGACCGCCGCCGGCCAGGCGTCCGCGTCCGGCCCGTGATGGCGGAACAGCGCCAGCGCCACACGCTCCAGCCCAAAGCCGACGCAGGCCGAGTGGCAGAACTCCCCGTCGGCGAACTTCAGGCCCCAGGTCCGGCCAAAATGGTCCTGGTGATAGTTGAAGCTCAAACAGGCGGTCGGCTTCTCGATGCTGGTCACCGGGATCAGTAGCTCGAATTTCAAGCCCTGGTCGCGCTGATTGTTGGCCATCATCTTGCCGCCGCGGCCGAAGAACGGATCGTTGGCAAGATCGACTTCGCAGGGCAGGTCGAGCTGCTCGATCATCGCCTTGCCGCGCTTCAGCCAGCTTTCGCGGAACGAGCGCACCTGCTCGGCCGTGCCGATCTTGACGAACTCTCGCATGCGAAAGAGCTGCATGCGCGCCGGGTCCTTCGACGGCTCGTGGCGGAAGCAGTACGAGGAGAGCTCGAAAAGCAGGCCCTGCGCCGGCACCGGGCCGCGCGCGGCGACGGTGGGATAGAGCGGATAGCAGGCGGCCGGTGTCAGCGCGACATCCGTTGCCTTCTGCAGCTCCGTCCAGTCCCCGCCATCCGCCATCATGCCGAGCAGTTGCGCGTGCTCCCGCTCGCCTCCCCTGAACGAGTGCACACAGCCGGCAAGCTGCGGAAAGCTCTTCATATAGCCGCTCTTCTCCAGCGTCGCGCGGCTCATGCCCGGCGGAAAATGAATGCGGGTGGCCTTGTCGGGCGCCCCTAGCCGGGTGACGAGACGCTCGAAGCGCTCGATCACTTCCTCGAATGCGCCCGAACGGCCATAGAGGCCGTCGATGCCGGATTCGAACAGGATGCCGTTCTCGAACAGGCTGTCGAGAAGCGACTTGGAGTCGAATGTCTTGGCGTCCATCTCAGCCCCCCAGGCCAGTGTCGAAGCGGCTCATCAGCATGAGCGTCGCGGTATTGGAAAGGATGCGGTCGTTGGAGATCATCACCGGCGCCGAGGTCACATCGCGCAAGTGCCGGCCGACGCTGAACGGGGTGCCGTTCTTGTAGCCAAGGATACCGTTGACTAGCATGGCGAGGCGCACCACGGCGCCCGCCTTCTCGCTGGCCGCGACCTTCAGCGCGTTGATCTCGGCGGCGAAGCCGATCGAAGACAAAGCGTCGTCGTCGCCCTTGGCCGCTTCGAAGCGGTGGATGGCGGCCGTCAGGTGGCCTTTCATCTCCTGTAAAAGGGCAGCCGCCTCGGCCAGCCTCAGCGCGCCCGGCGGCATGGCCTCGGGCTGCTTGCGCGCCGCCGCCTTGACAAAGGCCTGCGCCCGATTGAAGGCGTCGGCGGCGATGCCGAACCAGGTCGCCGCCCAGAAGATGTGCGAGCTGGCCAGCATCGACTGCGCCGCGATCTCGGAGAACGGCTTCGGGAATATCTGCGTCGCGTCACCCGTGGCGACCAGATGAAAGCCATCGGAGCAGGTGCCGCGCATGCCGAGCGTGTCCCACACGGACGTGCGTTCCAGCGTGCGGTTGCCATCGACCGGGATGACCACCATCACCTGGTCGGAGCTGGCCGCATCGGGCGCGCGCCGCGCCGTGGCGAGGATGGCGTCGGCGTAGTCGCCATAGGAGATGACGGTGGCTTCCTTGGTCAGCGCGAAACGCCCGCCGGCGACCTCGACCGCGCAGATCGAATTGCGCAAATTGCCGCCGATGCCGGCCTCCGTCGTCGCGGAAGCCATCAGAAGCTGCTCGTCTGCGATGCGCCGCATATAGGCGCGATGCCAGTCGCTGGCGCCGCCGTGAGTGACGAAGCTCGACGTTTTGATCTGGTGCATGGCATAGATCATCGCGCTCGAGCCGCAGGCCTGGCCGAGCTGGACGATGAGGTCGGCGATTTGCATCGTGCCGAGTCCCTCGCCGCCATGCTCGATCGGGATCGCCACGCCGAGCAGGCGCTCGCGCTTCAGCGCCTCGATCGTCTCCGCCGGGAAACGGCCTTCCTTATCGACGGGATCGGCATGGCTCGCGGCGACCTCGGCGACGCGGCACATGCGTTCAGTTGCGGCTTCCGGCGCCTCCGCGACCGAAGCCGTTTCGATCTTTCTCAACACGTTCATGGCGCTACGCCGCCTTGCGCGTCAATTGCGAAACGGCGTCCGCGATACTGGCCAGCGAAGAGAAGGTGCGCCGCGTCAGCATCATCTCGGGGAATTCGATGTCGAACTCTTCCTCGAGCGCCAGCATCATCTGCACCGAGGCGAAGGAGGTCAGCCCCGCGTCGTAGAGATTGGCGTCGTCGGCAAGTGCGCCGAAATTCAGCGGAATCATCGGATGCTGCTCTAGCAGCGAGCGAATCTGGTCGATCATGGAGGGCCCCACCCTTGCGTTTGCGTGCTGTGCAGGCGGCAATATCGCAGAGAGAGCGCAACCGTGGCGTTAACGCCGCCGTCCAATTTCAACCATGCCTAAGGATCGGTAACGGACCGCGTACAATTTGTAGCGTTCGGATTCAGATCGGCCTGCATCCGGCGTTTCGACGCGGGCGTGTCCTTTGCACCGACATCACGCCGCACATCTAGCGCCACACCGTCAACCGTCGCCGTAGCTTGTCGGCAAATGGCGTTCGACCAGCGTGCCGGCCTGCCAACCCAGACCGCTAATCAACTCATCCACGCTGCCGTCGTCGATTTCCCTGAACCGGCCTTACTCGATGTCTTGGAACCCGATGCTTGCCACCTCCTTGAGCGCGGCGACCTTTGCTTCCTCTCGCGCTTCGCGCTGCTCGACCAGACGCAAACCTTCGCGCAGCACCTCGCTGGCGTTCTGATAACGCCCGGTCTTCACCAGGTGGGCGATCACCTCTTCATGGTGCTTGGTCAGGACACATTGCGTGTTGGCATCGTGATGTCCGCGTTGTGGCAGCGAGCTTGCCGAAAGTGATTTTGCGGTCGGTGCATGGCGGGTTACGCTGCGTCACCCACGAATAAGGACGATCGGATGAAAACCTTCCTTGCGACAGTCGCAGCATTGGGCCTGTCGATGTCGGGCGCAGCCGCAGAATGCGCGTATCACCAATCAATGGCATCAGCAGCACAGGTCGACACGACCAAAACGGCCAGCGTTGAAAAATCCGACGTGGCGAAGACAACTGACGCGCAGCAGATCAAGAAACCAGCGCCGCCCAAGACGGAATAGCGCCTTACCTGAAACAGTAGAGCGGCGAAAATTCAGACGCCCTCCGCAATATTTAGCATTTGAGGTTGCCGCTAGAAGCCCGTTCTGCCGGCGCTGGTCGTGTATGACCTGATGAAGGAGCCTTAGTGCCTACGGAATGAAGGAACGCGACAGCCGAGACAGCCGCGAGCGCAGCTTTTCGCTGCAGGCGCGCACCTAGCTCGCCGCCACGGTGCTGGTCGCGATCGATATTGCCAAGGTGCGCACATGATCCCGGCCGATGCCCCCCTCCAGCGCCGCTCCGCCTCCATCCGATGGCATGCCGGCCGAATCGTCGAGTTCATGTAGGCGATCGATGGCCTGGAATGCCTCTTCTGATCTCGGATCAATTTGCACCAGCAAGAAGCATCGCACGCCTGCCTATGGCCAACCTGACCGAATCGACAACCTGTCCAGGAAAGCCACGCGGTAGTGAGGAGATCACGGTATCAGCCTGCTTCTCCGCGTTTCCGGCAATGTCTTCGAAAATTCGGCGCATGACAGGGGTGCCCACGCCAGCAATGTCAGCGGTCTGTATGAAGTGGCGGGGCACAATCTCATGCACCGAATAGTGCCGGCTTTTGCCGACCGCCATTGCCAACTTGAATTTTTTGCGAGTGATCTGTCCGGCATCAAGGCTGGGCTGCGCGGTCAGCACGTCGTAGAGCGGCGTCATGCGAAACCGCCCGCCTGGGCCTAGAAAGATGCTGAAATTCTTGGCGTGGCCGTCGGTCGCCGAGATCAGCCAGAATACGATGCAAGCGCGCAGAAAGACCGCTATGTCGTCTTCCGGCTGGTCACTGCCCTTTAGAAGCTCGATAATCTCCCGCATACCGGGTCCGCCCTCTGACTGGTACTTACGTGTCGGCGGGACCGACAGCGCTTGACACATATCCTCTTGCGGCAGGCGCAGGAGGCGGCCGTCCCTGGCCCACAGCCGGTCGAAGCGCTCGACGATCAGTGTGCGGCGCTCCCCGAAATCCGCGATCTCCGTCTTGGCGGCAGGAACGCCGAACGCCTCAAGCAGCTTGAGGCACAGATACTCGTTCTCGACGCTATTGGAGAGATCGATGCCGTTGGGCAACCTGCCGATCTGCGGCTTCAGGATGTGGGTGGTGGCAGCCGTGCCGATCGGCTTGAACCAGCATCCGTCCTTGCGCAACAGCGCCGTCTTTTCCTGGGCGCCGGCGATCGAGATGCGGAAATCCCCATCCTCACCCAGGCCGAGAGGAGCGGCGGTAAGGTTTTCGATTATTCCGGCTATGTCCTTTTTGCTGACTGGCTTGCCATCGCTGCTGCCCGGATTGCCAGGATCAATGCCGTCAGGCAGGAACTGCAGCGCACCGACGCAATCGTGGCCCAGCACGGCGAGCAGGCTGTGGGCATCGGTGCCAGCCGCGCCGACGCGTTCGGCAACCCGCTTGCGGATGGCTTCATTGTCAGGAAGCAGGTTGTCGAAGACGTTGATCACGGGCGCGCCGATATAGCGGTCCTCCCGCAAAGGAAGTGAGAGCGAAACCGGGAAGGTACCGTGCCAGTCCAGCCATTCGCGGGCGTATTGGAAGTCCACGGCGCCGTTTGATTGCCTGCGCAACACTCCCACGAGGCGCCCGTTCAGGAAGACATTAAGCGGTGTGTGAGCCGGCCGCCTCGCCATCAGAACAAGTCTTCGATCTCGGTGGCGCTGCTTTTGCTGCGCGGGCGAACGACGAGTTCGAGGTCGAGGGCGGAGAGAGCGGCCATCAACGTGCTGAGCTGCACCGCTGGCTCGCCGGCTTCAAGGCGTGACACGGTGGCCTGGCGCAGGTGGATTTGATTGCCAAGCGTTTCTTGCGTGAGGTCGGCCTGCCGGCGGGCGCGACGCAGGATGGCGCCGAGTTGCTTCTCGTTGCGAGCGATCTGGTCGGTCATGACAAGCCTCCAGAGGGCCATATACGCATTCGCGTATTTCTTGTCAATATACGCAATCACGTATGGAAGCAGCTTATACGCAAATGCGTATGATATGTCAATATACGCGATCGCGTATGGAATCTGCCATTGCAATCCCCAACCTCATGGAAAGGCTGTACGCGCGAGCGCCGTCTATCTCCTGTATTTACACGCCACGCTACTACGCCTCGATAAACCTGTTGCAGCAGCTAAGAATACCGCTCTCTTAATCATCCCCGACCGGGGACCGCCTGCATTGTTCCCGACCGAAACGGGGACAAAATGGCAGCTTTGCACAACAACACCGAACGACGCGCGCGCAGTTCGCGCATGCTGCGCACCGCGCTCGGTCAAGCCATCAGCCGGTTCCTCGACGATCCGGCAATCGTCGAAGTGATGTTGAACCCGGACGGCCGAATCTGGGTGGATCGGCTTTCGGAGGGTCTGGCTGACACGGGCCAGATGCTGCCGTCCGCGGATGGCGAGCGCATTGTGCGTCTGGTCGCTCACCATGTTGGCGCCGAGGTGCATACCCGTTCCCCGCGCGTCTCGGCTGAGTTGCCGGAAACCGGCGAACGCTTCGAGGGGCTGCTTCCGCCCGTCGTTTCAGCGCCCGCCTTCGCGATCCGCAAGCCGGCAGTCGCTGTATTCACGCTCGAGGACTATGTCGCGGCGGGCATAATGACCGCCGGCCAGAAGGCCACGTTGCGCGCCGCAGTAGTGGGCCGCGCGAACATCCTTGTGGCGGGCGGCACCTCCACCGGCAAGACGACGCTGACCAATGCCCTGCTCGCCGAAGTGGCGAAGGGGTCGGATCGCGTCGTCATCATCGAAGACACGCGCGAACTGCAATGCTCCGCGCCCAACATGGTCGCCATGCGCACCAAGGATGGCGTCGCATCGCTCGCCGATCTGGTCCGCTCCTCGCTTCGCCTTCGTCCTGACCGTATCCCCATTGGCGAGGTGCGAGGCTCGGAAGCGCTTGACCTTCTGAAGGCTTGGGGCACCGGGCATCCCGGCGGCATCGGCACCATCCACGCCGGCTCCGGCATCGGCGCCCTGCGGCGTCTCGAGCAACTCATCCAGGAAGCCGTCGTCACCGTTCCGCGCGCCCTGATAGCCGAAACCATAGACGTGGTCGCCGTTCTATCCGGACGCGGTTCTGCGCGCCGGCTCACCGAGCTCACCCGGGTCGAAGGACTTGGTCCCGACGGCGACTATCGCACTTCCCAAGCCAGCCAGAACAATGAAGGAGACAATTCATGATCCGCGCTCACTCGCGAGGCTACCGGCGTATCGCCGCTTCAGGCACGACGCTCTTCATCAGTCTCATGGCCGCCTCGGCCGCCAATGCCGCCGGATCGTCAATGCCGTGGGAGCAGCCGCTGGAGAAGATCCTCCAGTCGATCGAAGGTCCGGTCTCCAAGATCATTGCCGTGATCATCATCATAGTGACCGGACTGACGCTCGCCTTCGGCGATACTTCCGGAGGTTTTCGGCGACTGATCCAGATCGTCTTTGGCCTCTCGATCGCCTTCGCGGCGTCCAGCTTTTTTCTGTCGTTCTTCTCGTTTGGCGGCGGAGCGCTGATCTGATGGCGACCGCTTTCGAACAGATCGACGCGGTGCCGGGATATGTGGTCTCCGTTCACAGAGCTCTGACCGAGCACATCCTGCTCGCCGGCGCGCCGCGTTCGATAGCGATCATGAACGGCACCCTCGCAGGCGCGGTCGGCCTCGGCCTGCGGCTCTGGCTGGTCGGTCTCCTTCTCTGGGCGCTCGGACACTTCACGACGGTGTGGGCCGCAAAGCGCGATCCCCTGTTCGTTGAAGTCGTCCGGAGACATCTGCGCCTTCCCGGCCACCTGTCGGTTTGAGGGCGCGGCCATGATGAACCTTGCTGAGTTTCGCCGGGACGCCAACCGTCTGGCCGACTACCTGCCTTGGGCTGCGCTCGCGGCGCCTGGCGTGGTGTTGAACAAGGACGGGAGCTTTCAGCGCACCGCAAGGTTTCGCGGGCCGGACCTGGATTCCGCCGTGGCGGCAGAACTGGTGGCGGTCGCCTCGCGCATCAACAACGCCTTCCGTCGTCTCGGCTCGGGTTGGAGCATTTTCGTCGAGGCTCAGCGCCATGAGGCGGCGACCTATCCCGACAGCCAATTTCCCGATCCCGCCTCCGGCTTGGTCGACGCCGAGCGCAAAGCCGACTTCGAGGAGGACGGCATCCACTTCATATCGAGCTACTTCCTCACCTTCCTCTACCTGCCGCCGGCCGAGGATGCGGCGCGGGCGGAGACCTGGCTCTACGAGGGACGCGAACAGTCCGGCGTGGATCCTCATGAGATCCTGCGCGCGTTTGTCGACCGCACGGATCGCGTTCTCTCTCTTCTCGACGGCTTCATGCCGGAATGCCAGTGGCTCGACGATACCGAGACGCTGACCTACCTGCATTCGACTGTCTCGACGAAACGCCATGGGGTGCGCGTCCCGGAGACCCCGATCTATCTCGATACGCTGCTGGCGGAGCAGCCGTTGACTGCCGGGCTCGAGCCACGCCTTGGCGACCAGCATCTACGCGTTCTCACCATTGTCGGCTTTCCGACCGCAACGACGCCAGGCCTGCTCGACGATCTGAACCGGCTCGCTTTCCCGTATCGCTGGGCGACGCGCGCGATCCTGCTCGACAAGCCCGATGCTACCAGGCTGCTGACGAAGATCCGGCGGCAATGGTTTGCCAAAAGGAAGAGCATCGCCGCGATCCTGAAGGAAGTCATGACGAACGAGGCGTCCGCGCTCCTGGACACGGACGCTACCAACAAGGCCGCGGACGCCGATATCGCATTGCAGGAACTCGGCGCTGACGTTTCGGGCATGGCCTACGTCACCGCGACCATCACGGTCTGGGACGCCAATCCGCATTTGGCGCAAGAGAAACTGCGCCTTGTCGAGAAAGTCATCCAGGGTCGCGACTTCAGCGCCATGCTGGAAACGGTCAATGCTGTCGATGCGTGGCTTGGGTCATTGCCCGGACATGCCTACGCCAATGTCCGCCAGCCGCCCATCTCGACACTCAATCTCGCCCACATGATCCCCCTCTCTGCCATGTGGGCGGGGCCGGAACGGGACGAGCACCTTGGTAGTCCTCCCTTGCTATATGGCAAGACCGAGGGCTCGACCCCGTTCCGGTTGTCCTTGCATGTCGGCGACGTCGGCCACACCTTGGTGGTCGGACCCACCGGCGCTGGCAAGTCCGTGCTGCTTGCGCTGATGGCGCTGCAGTTCCGACGCTATCTGCACAGCCAAGTCTTCGCCTTCGACTTCGGGGGCTCGATCCGCGCCGCGGCGCTCGCCATGCGTGGGGACTGGCACGATCTCGGGGGCGGCTTAACCGAGGGCAGCGATACCTCCGTCTCGCTCCAGCCTCTTGCCCGCATGCACGATACTTATGAACGCGCGTGGGCGGCCGACTGGATCGTTTCGATCCTTGCGCGTGAAGGGATCCCGATCAACCCGGAGGCCAGGGAGCATATCTGGACAGCTCTGACATCGCTCGCCTCAGCGCCGGTCGACGAGCGCACCATCACTGGCCTCAGCGTGCTCTTGCAGGCGAACGAGTTGAAAAAGGCTCTGCGGCCATATTGCGTTGGAGGCCCATACGGGCGGCTGCTAGATTCTGAAGCCGAACATCTCGGCGCGGCATCCGTGCAAGCCTTCGAAATCGAGGGTCTTGTCGGCACCAGAGCAGCACCTGCTGTTCTGTCCTACCTGTTCCACCGCATAGGCGACCGGCTCGATGGACGGCCGACTCTTCTGATCATTGACGAGGGCTGGCTCGCGCTTGATGACGAAGGTTTTGCCGGCCAGTTGCGCGAGTGGCTGAAGACGCTGCGCAAGAAGAACGCCAGCGTCGTCTTTGCCACCCAGTCATTTTCCGACATCGACAACTCCGGCATCGCGCCGGCGATTATCGAAAGCTGCCCAACCCGGCTGCTGCTGCCCAACGAACGCGCCGTCGAACCGCAGATAACGGCGATCTACCGCCGCTTCGGCCTCAACGACCGCCAGATCGAGATTCTGGCGCGCGCGACGCCCAAGCGCGACTACTATTGCCAGTCGCGGCGCGGCAACCGCCTGTTCGAGCTCGGCCTTTCCGAGGTCGGTCTCGCGCTCTGCGCCGCTTCGTCCAAGACCGACCAGGCTCTCATCGCCAGTGTTGCCATCGAGAGCGGCCGCGACGGTTTCCTCGCGGCATGGCTGCGCGCCAGAAACGTCGCCTGGGCCGCCGACCTCATCTCCGCCCCGCAAATCTCTGCCCCGCAACCCGAAAAGGAGCCCCAATCATGATTACCCGTCACGCGCGCGCACGCGCCCTTACGCTGGCCGCGGCCATGCTCGCCTTGCCCCTCTCGGTATCGCCCATCGTTGTCAGGCCGGCGCACGCCTTCATCGTGTTTGATCCATCGAACTATGCCCAGAATGTGCTGACCGCTGCCAGATCGCTGCAGCAGGTCACCAACCAGATCACCTCGCTGCAGAACGAAGCCCAGATGCTGATCAATCAGGCCCGCAATCTGGCGAGTCTGCCCTTCTCCTCGCTCCAGCAATTGCAGCAATCGGTGCAGCGCACCCAGCAACTGCTCAACCAGGCGCAGAACATCGCCTTCGACGTCCAGCAGGTCGACAAGGTCTTCCAGCAGCAATATGGCAGCGTGTCCCTGTCCACGTCCGATCAGCAACTCGTCGCTAATGCGCGCTCGCGTTGGCGAAACACCATCGGCGGTCTTCAGGACGCCATGCGGGTTCAGGCCGGGGTCGTTGGAAACGTCGACACCAATCGCGCCCAGATGTCTGCGCTTGTCGGCGCCAGCCAATCGGCGACCGGCGCGCTCCAGGCAACGCAAGCCGGCAACCAACTCTTGGCGCTTCAGGCTCAGCAAATCGCCGACCTCACCGCCGTCGTCGCCGCCAACGGTCGCGCCCAGGCGCTGACCGACGCCGAGCGCGCCGCCGCGGCCGAACAGGGCCGCGAGCAACGCCGTCGCTTCCTCGCCGCGGGCTCTGGCTACCGGGCTGGCAACGCCTCAATGTTCAACCACTGAGGATCACGACAGTGGATGGCAAGGCGCTCGTTCGCATTACCGCCGCGATTTTCGTCGCCGTCGCAGTCACCGCGACAGCGGTCGAGATGATCCGCAAAAAGGACAAGTCGGGCTCAGCAGTGCTCGAGGCGCCGGCGACGTCGCAGAGCCCGCTCCGCGAGGGCCTTCGCCGTTGCCAGGTGCTCGGTGAGGGTGCGCTGCGCGACAGCGACTGTTTGCGACTGTGGACCGAGCAGCGCGACCGTTTCCTCAGTTCCAAAACGCCATTTGTGAGGTCGACTTCACAGTCGGCCACCCCACAGTCGCCGGATGCGAACTCGCCGGGGGCTCGATAGGCATGGGCAGCACTGGCATTATCGACCAATTCCTCGGCACGTTTACGCGTTACATAGACAGCGGCTTCGGCTTGCTCGGTGGCGAAGTCGCGTTCGTCGCCACCACCCTGATCGTCATTGATGTGACGCTCGCGGCCCTCTTCTGGAGCTGGGGCGCCGATGACGACATCCTCGCGCGGCTTGTCAAGAAGACGCTGTTCGTCGGCGTCTTCGCCTACCTGATTTCCAATTGGAACAGTCTTGCCCGGATCGTCTTCGAAAGCTTTTCCGGCCTCGGCCTCAAGGCAAGCGGCACCGGCTTCTCAGTGCAGGACCTGCTGCGGCCTGGCAAGGTGGCGCAGACCGGGCTCGACGCCGGACGGCCTTTGCTCGAAGCCATCTCCGGGCTGATGGGCTATGTGTCCTTCTTCGAAAACTTCATCCAGATCGCTTGCCTGCTCTTCGCCTGGGCGCTCGTCCTGCTCGCCTTTTTTATCCTGGCCGTGCAGCTCTTCGTCACGCTGATCGAATTCAAGCTGTCGACGCTGGCCGGCTTCGTCCTGATCCCTTTCGGCCTCTTCGGCAAGACGGCATTCATGGCCGAACGCGTGCTCGGCAACGTCATCTCGTCGGGTATCAAGGTGCTTGTTCTTGCCGTCGTCATTGGCATCGGCTCGACGCTCTTCAGCGAGTTCACCCAAGGCTTCGGTGGCGAAAGCCCAACAATCGATCAAGCCATGGCGATCGTGCTGGCGGCCCTGTCGCTGCTCGGTCTCGGCATCTTCGGCCCCGGCATAGCCAACGGCCTCGTCTCCGGCGGCCCGCAGCTTGGCGCAGGTGCTGCCGTCGGCACCGGTCTCGCCGCTGGCGGCATGGGGCTCATCGCTGGCGGGGCTGCCGGCCTCGCGACGAGGGGCGGAGCGGCGGCTTTCTCTGGAGCGACATCTGCGGCCCGAGGCGGCTCGTACTTGGCCGGGGGCGCGTCGACTGCCTATACCTTAGGCTCTGTCGGCCAGACTGGCACTGCCGGTGTCGCCTCAGGCCTGAGCGGCGTTGCAAGCGCCGGCATGTCGGCCGCTGCATCGCCGCTTAGGCGCGCCGCCGCTCAGGCCAGTCAATCGATGAAGTCAAGTTTCACATCCGGCGTCAATTTTGCCGTCGAGTCCACCGGCGGATCGTCGACTCTGGGAACGCTGGGCGGGGCCGCCACGTCGGCCAACGATCCTTCGTTCGGCCGCACCACTCAGGCCGGTGCCGCGGCGCAAAGCCCGCCCGACTGGGCCAAACGCATGCAGCGATCCCAGCGCCTGTCTCACGGCGTCCAAACCACTGCCCATGCCGTACGCTCAGGCGAGGCCCACGGCAGCGGAACCTCCATTTCTCTTTCTGAAGGCAAGTGATCTATGAACATCTTCAAACGCCCCGCTGTTCACTACGGCAAGACACCGCAACCGGAAACGCCTTACCAGAAAGCAGCGCAGGTTTGGGACGAGCGCATCGGTTCGGCCCGCGTGCAGGCAAGGAACTGGCGCATTATGGCCTTCGGATCGCTGATCCTGTCGGCTGGCCTTGCCGGTTCACTCGTGTGGCAATCGAGCCGAGGCACGGTCGTGCCATGGGTCGTGCAACTCGATACGCTCGGACAGGCGCAGACGGTCGCGCCTGCGGCCGCCGACTACAAGCCGACCGATCCTCAAATCGCATGGCATCTTGCCCGCTTCGTCGAACAGGTCCGATCGATCCCGGCCGATCCGATCATCGTGCGCCAGAACTGGCTGCGCGCCTATGAATGGACGACCGACCAAGGTGCTGCGGCGCTAAACGACTATGCCCGCGCCAACGAACCCTTCGCCAAGATCGGCAAGCAGCAGGTCGCGATCGAAGTGTCCTCGGTCATCCGCGCTTCTGCGGCTTCCTTCCGCGTCGCCTGGACTGAGCGTCATTACGAAGACGGCCAGCTCTCCACCACCCAGCACTGGACAGCCATCCTGACGATCGTGATTCAGCCGCCAACCGACGCTGAACGGCTAAGGGCCAATCCGCTCGGCATCTACATCAACGCCATCAACTGGTCGCGGGAGATGAACCAATGACCCTGGCATTGCGTGCTTCGATCACTCCCGCTTTCCATGGATACGCGGTAGCGGCGGTATTGCTCTCGGCGACCGTGCTCGCTGGCTGCGCCACGCCTGAGAAGCCCCCGCGGATTGCTTATGACGCCTACGTTCCGCCATTGCCGGCAATGCCGGCTGCCGCGACCTACGAGAAGCCGAAACCGCTGCACGTTCCACCGGGCTGGATTCCGGCGCGCGGCGGTGCCGCAGCCAACAGTCCGACCGCGCAAGTCGAGAGCGCCAACGCGGCCGCGCGTGTCCAGCCGCGGCGCGAGGGCTATTACAACGCCATCCAGATCTACCCCTGGAGCGAAGGCGCGCTCTACCAAGTCTATGC
>NZ_RZSC01000409.1:0-5365 GCF_003998155.1 Mesorhizobium sp. M1E.F.Ca.ET.063.01.1.1 | reverse complement strand
ATGCTGGCCGACGAGATCAGCCATCGTCTGCTCGGCTGCCTCCGTCGCCTGCAGGAAGGCGCCGGACGGCACGGCGACAGCGACCGGCCCGAATTGCACCACCGGCTTTTTCGGCTCGACGATGACCTCGCCGTCGACGGAAAGCCTCGCCAAGCCCTCGGCCATCACGAAATTGGAGGCGATGCGGCGCTGGTGCTCGCCGAGCCTGCCGGCATCCTGGACGGCGACGTCCAGTCCGGACGCGGTGACGGTGACCGTCATGTGGAAGGCTTTTGGTGTGGCGCAAACCAGATCGGCCAGCCTACGCAAGCGATCGAGCGACGCAACGACCACCGGCAGCGAGATCGGGCATTCCTCGATCGGGATGATTTCGGAGGAGTGCGCGCGCACGAAGCCCAGCAGCATGCCGGCCTCGCTACGCCTTGCGCTGAAGACAACGCGGCGGCGGGTCTGCGGCGAGCAAGGCACCAGCGCGTCGATCTCGCCCGCGATGCCCTTGGCCTTCAGCGCCTGCACTACCCGCTCGCGCTTCCACTGGCGATAGGCCCCGGCTTCGAAATGCTGCAGCGCGCAGCCGCCGCATTCGGTGAAATGGCGGCAGGCCGGATCGACCCGGAGCGGCGAGGCCTCCAGAACCGACATAAGCGTCGCGCGGTCCTTTTGGCGTGCCGCGGTGACCGTCTCGCCCGGCAGCGTGAACGGGATGAACACCTCGCCTCCATCGGCGCCGGCGATGCCGTCGCCCTGAGCGCCAAGCCTGGTGATGGTGAAACGCGCGCTCATTTCGATCCCGCATCCTTGATCGCGGCGAGCAGGAACTCGCGATTGCCGTCGCCGCCTTCGATCGGCGACGGGTGCAGCCCAAGCACGCGCCAGCCCGGTATGCCGGAAAGCCAGTCGCGCAGACTTGCGGCAATGCGTTCGGCATCGCTTGGATTCCTGAGCAGCCCGCCCTTGCCGATCGCCTCGCGGCCGGCCTCAAACTGCGGCTTGACCAGAAACAGCGCCCTGGCGCCCTCGCCCGCCAACGCAAGCGCCGGCGGCAGCGCCAGTTTCAGAGAAATGAAGCTGACATCGCAGACCAGGAAATCCGGGATACGGCCGCCGAGATCGGCAGTCGTCAAATCGCGGGCGTTCAGCCCCTCGATCATCATCACGCGCGGATCGCCGGCGATATCGGGATGCATCTGGCCATGGCCGACATCGATCGCCGTGACATGCGCGGCGCCACGCTCGAGCAGCACCTGGGTAAAGCCGCCGGTCGAGGCGCCGATATCGAGCGCCTCGCTCCCCGAAGGATCGAGCCCGAAACGGTCGAGGCCGGCAATCAGCTTCAGCGCCGCGCGCGACACATAGGCCTGCGCCGGATCGTCGATGGCGACGCGGCAGTCCGGCGCGACGGACTGTCCGGGCTTGCGGGCAACGCTGCCGTCAACGCTGACCGTGCCGCGCTCGATCGCGTCGCGGGCGCGCGAACGGCTGGCGAACAGGCCGCGCCCGACGAGCAGTTCGTCGAGCCTGAGGCGCGCACCGGCTGGCAAAGGAGAGTTCATTGGCCTTCATTGGCGAAAGCCGGACGCGAAGGCAATGGGAGCCTGTTGAATATGGCGCGCGGCGCGGCAGAATGCGGGCCTTCATCCAACCTGAGGAGGAGGCAATGCTCAAGGGAACCTGCCATTGCGGCGCCGCGCACTGGACCCTGGAAGGCGATCCGGGATCGATCACGGCCTGCAATTGCACGCTTTGCCGCCGCTACGGCACGCTCTGGGCCTACGATTATGCCGACGAGCGCATCCGCATCGCGGGACCAATGCGTTCCTATACGCGCGCCCAAGTGGCCGAACCCGCGCTCGAGATATTGTTCTGTCCGAAATGTGCCTGCGTACTTGCCTGGCGCGGCTTGCGGTCCAGTTCGAGCGGCCGTACGCGCATCGCCGTCAATGTCAGGCTGGCGCCGCCGGAGGCCGTCGCCGATCTGCCGATCGACCATTTCGACGGTCTCGACACGTTCGACGATCTGCCACGCGACAGCCGCTGCGTGCGCGATATGTGGTTTTAGAAGACCGTCTGCGAGACCGGGCGCTCGACGGCCGGCATCAGGCCGTCATTGTTGGAGGCCTGCTTGCGCGGCTCGACCGGAGCGGGCGCAGCCGGCGCCGCTTCCGGCAGCACAACCAGTTGAGCGACCTGCTTATAGGAGAAACCGCCCCGGATATCGCCCATCTTGCCGGCAACGATCTCGACCACCGCTTTCTCGAGGTTGCGATCGTAACGCGTTTCGGCTGCCGCCGGCGCGGCCATGGCCATCGCAAGGGCCATGCCACTTAGGAACGATTTCATTGTTCTTATCCCCGCCTAAGGACCAAGGTCTTAGCAGGGCGCCGTTGAAAATCGACCAAAAGACAGGGTAACCGAACCGCCAAACGGAAGCGTTAACAATGAGTTACGATTTCTGGTTTAACGCAATTCCGGACGCAAAACCGCCGTGCACTTTCGCTGGGATTGCTTCCAAAGCCGGCAAACAGATTCAGCGCGTTGAGAATTAGATTCAGGCGCGCTGCGCCTGCACGCCGTGGCCGAGCGCGGCAAAGACCGTGCCCACGATGCCGGCCGCGTCGAGGCCCGCGTCGGCATACATTTTTTCCGGCTTGGCGTGATCGGTGAACTCGTCGGGCAAGATCAGCGGGCGGACCTTGAGGCCATTTTCCAGCAGGCCTTCATGGGCGAGGAAATGCAGCACATGGCTGGCGAAGCCGCCGACAGCGCCCTCCTCCACCGTCACCAGAACCTCATGCGAGCGCGCGAGGCGGCGGATGAGATCCTCGTCCAGCGGCTTGGCGAAGCGGGCGTCGGCAACGGTGGTGGAGAGGCCGGCCGCGCCGAGCTCCTCCGCTGCCATCAGGCAATCCTGCAGCCGCGTGCCGAAGGAAAGCAGCGCCACCTTGGTCCCTTCCTTCAGGATCCGTCCCTTGCCGATTTCGAGCACCGAGCCGCGCTCCGGCATGTCGACGCCGACGCCGTTGCCGCGCGGATAGCGGAAAGCGATCGGGCCGCCGTCATAAGAAGCGGCGGTGCGCACCATGTGGCGCAGTTCCGCTTCGTCGGCGGCGGCCATGACGACGAAGCCGGGCAGAGAAGCCAGGAAGGTCGTGTCGAAGGCGCCGCAATGGGTGGCGCCGACGAAGCCGGCGCGGTCGATCGGGAAGCGCACCGGCAGTTTCTGGATCGCCACGTCATGCACGACCTGGTCGTAGGCGCGCTGCAGGAAGGTTGAATAGATGGCAGCGAAGGGCTTGTAGCCCTCGGTGGCCAAGCCGGCGGCGAAGGTCACCGCATGCTGCTCGGCGATGCCGACATCGAAGGTTCTGGCCGGGAACACCTCGCCGAAGAGGTCGAGGCCGGTGCCGCTCGGCATGGCGGCGGTGATCGCCACGATGCGGTCGTCCTCGCGGGCCTCCTGGATCAGGCTTTCGGCGAAGACCTTGGTGTAGCTCGGCGCGTTGGCCGGCGCCTTGGCCTGCGCGCCGGTGATGACGTCGAACTTGTTGACGCCGTGATATTTGTCGGCGGCGGCTTCCGCCGGCGCGTAGCCCTTGCCCTTCTGGGTCACGACATGGATCAGCACCGGGCCGTCGGCATTGTCGCGAACATTCTTCAGCACCGGGATCAGATGCTCCAGATTGTGTCCGTCGATCGGGCCGATGTGGAAAAATCCCATCTCCTCGAACAGCGTGCCGCCGGTGACGTAACCGCGCGCGTGCTCGACCGCCCGGGTGATGGCACTGTCGGCGCGCTTGCCGAAATAGGAGGTCAGCTTCTTGCCGAAATCGCGCAGGCCGAGATAGGTCTTGCCGGAGGCGAGCCTCGCCAGATAGGCGCTCATCGCGCCGGTCGGCGGGGCGATCGACATGTCGTTGTCGTTGAGGATGACGATCAGACGGGCGTCGAGCGCACCGGCGTTGTTCATCGCCTCATAGGCCATGCCGGCCGACATCGCTCCGTCGCCAATCACCGCGATGACATTGTTGCGGCCGCCCGACAGATCGCGGCCCATGGCCATGCCGAGACCGGCGGAAATCGAGGTCGAGGAGTGTGCGGCGCCGAAGGGGTCGTATTCGCTCTCGGCTCGCCGCGTAAAGCCGGAGAGGCCACCCTCCTGGCGCAGCGTGCGGATGCGGTCGCGGCGGCCGGTCAGGATCTTGTGCGGATAGGCCTGGTGGCCGACATCCCAGATCAGCCGGTCTTCCGGCGTGTTGAAGACATAGTGCAGCGCAACCGTCAGCTCGACGACGCCAAGGCCGGCGCCGAGATGGCCGCCGGTGTGCGAAACGGCGTCGATCAGTTCGGCGCGCAGCTCGGTCGCCAGCTGCGGCAGCTCGCTTTCGTCGAGCGCCCGCAAATCCGCGGGAATGCGGACCTTGTCGAGAAGTGGCGTATCGGGCTTCGGGTTCACTCTTTGGCGGCCTGCTGAGATCTTAACCTTGCATCAGAGCGGTTAACCGTTTCACGGGACCGCTCTGTCTTTTCTGTTTCACGCAATTCCGGACGGAAAACCGTTTCACATTTTTCCTGGAATTGCTCCAACTTTCACAAATATGCGCGTTGATCATGCGCGAAATATGCCGCTGGCGAGCGAATGTAAATGCGTGTCAGTGACGCGGTTGGCGCAGGATGTCCATCCAGTTCTAACCTTCCGGCAACGGGATGAATTCTTCCTCATCGCCAGGAACGATATCGAAGCGGCCTGTCTTCCATTCTTCCTTGGCCTGCTCGATGCGTTCTTTCGAGGACGAAACGAAATTCCACCATATATAACGCTTGGAGCCCAGCGACGCTCCACCGAACAGCATGAAATGCGCGCCCCGTTCGGACGAAACGACGATCTCCTCGCCCGGTTTGAACACCAGAAGCCGCTCGGCCGGAAAATGATCGCCGGCAATCGAGACCTCGCCCTCCAGCGTATAGATGGCGCGTTCCTCGGCATCGGCGGGGATTTTCACGCTGGCGCCCGCCGCCAGCCGCAGATCGGCATAAAGCGTGTCCGATGCGGTCGCGACCGGCGAGCGCAGCCCGGAAAATTCGCCGATGACGACGCGGCCGCTGACGCCTTCGGCGTCGATCTCGGGCAGGCGGATCACCGATGTGTTGGCGAAGACCGGGGCGATCTCCTCCTTGCCGTCGGGCAAGGCGAGCCAGGTCTGCAAGCCGGAGACCGACATCGGCGCGCCGCGCAGCTCTTCCGGCGTGCGCTCGGAGTGGACGATGCCGCGGCCGGCGGTCATCAGGTTCACATCGCCTGGCGCGATCACCATTTCGGTGCCGAGCGAGTCGCGGTGCCGGATCTTGCCGTCGAACAGATAGGTGA
>NZ_RZSC01000408.1:0-5365 GCF_003998155.1 Mesorhizobium sp. M1E.F.Ca.ET.063.01.1.1 | reverse complement strand
GACGGTCTTCTACTCGGAGTCGCCGGGAAAGGGGCGTGCCGGCGTGCCGGTATAGGCCCACAGCCATTCGCGGGGCAGCGGCCCCTTGTTGCGGTCGCTTTCCTGCGACTGCTCCCAGGCATGCGCCAGGATGCCGACCGAGCGCGACAGGACGAACAGGCCGCGCGTCAGCGCCGGCGGAAAGCCAAGCTCGCCATAGATGACGGCGGTGGCGCCGTCGATGTTGAGCGGGATCGTCTTGCCCTTGCGCTTTGCCATTTCCGCCTCGACCGCTTCGGCAATGTCGGCGAAGCGGCCGCTGACGACGCCGCGCACGGCGAAGTCACGCGTCAGTTCGATGAGGCGCGGCGCCCGAGGGTCGACCGGGTGAAAGCGATGGCCGAGACCCGGCACATAGCCTTCTTCCTCGGCAAAGAAGCGGTCGAGCCGCGCCGATACGGCCTCGCCGAGCGTCAGCCCCCGGTCCAGCGCCTCTGCGATATCGCCGTAGAAGGACAGCGCCTGCTCGCCAGCGCCGCCGTGCACGTCGCCAAGCACATTGATGGCCGAGGCCATGGCATTGTTGATGCCGACGCCGCAGGTGGCCGCCATGCGGGCGATCGCGATCGACGGCGCCTGCGGGCCATGGTCGACGGCGGCTCCCAACGCGATGCCGAGCAGCGCCGCCTGCTCCTCGCTCGGCAGTTCGCCGCGCAGCATCAGCCAGATCATCGCCGGAAAGCTGATGCGCCCGATCAGGTCCTGGATCTCATAGCCGCGCAGCCGGATCATGCCGGGCCGCATCTCTATGATGCCGGTCTGCCACCATTGCTCGCCGCGCTCGCGGCCGGTCTTTTTCTCCGCGCTCATGTCCGGGCTCTCATCTTGTCGCGTTCCGGCAACGCCGCGAACACTTCGTCCATATGCTCGCCAAGCCGCGGCGGCGGCCCGGCCGGCGCGGGCGCCGCGCCGTCGACCATGAAGCCGCCGCGCACCACCGTCAGCGGCTTTTCCATGCCAGGCACATGCCGGAAGCGGGTCGCCATGCCACGCTCCGTCACCTGGCGTTCCTCCAGCACTTGCGGGATCGTCAGCACACGTCCCGCCGGCACGCCGGCCCGGTTGAGCTTTTCTTCCCAGCCCGCGGCCGGGGCGCCGGCAAGCGCTTCCTCGATCAGCGTCTTCAACGCGGCCCGGTTCTCCTTGCGCGTCTCGCGTTCCGCGAAGCGCGGATCCGACGCCAGTTCAGGGCGTCCAATCAGCCCGCAAAGGGTGACGAACTGCTCCTGCTTGTTGGCGGCGATGTTGAGCAGCCCTTCGCCGGTGCGGAACGTACCGGACGGGGCCGCCGTCATGTTCTCATTGCCCATGGGCTGGGGCTCGACGCCCGCCGTCAGATAATTCGACACCGGCCAGCCCAGCGCCGACAGCGTGCATTCGAGCATCGAGACGTCGAGGAAAGCCCCCTCGCCGCTCGTCTTCTGCCTGACAAGCGCCGCGGCGATCGCGAAGGCCCCGACCAATCCGCCCAGCGTATCAGCGACGGGATAGCCGACGCGCAGCGGCGCGGTCTCCGGCGTGCCGGTTATGCTCATGATCCCCGAAAGCCCCTGGATGATCTGGTCGTAGGCTGGGTTGCCGCGCATCGGTCCGGTCTGGCCGAAACCGGATATCGCGCAATAGACGAGGCTCGGCCGGACTTCCTTCAGCCTCTCATGCCCGAGGCCAAGCCGATCCATCACGCCCGGCCGGAAATTCTCGACCAGCGCGTCCGACGTGGCGACCAGATCGAGGAAACGCTCGCGGTCGGCCTCCTTCTTCAGGTCGAGCACGACAGATCGTTTGCCGGCGTTCTGCGCCAGGAAGGACGCGCCCATCCCGGCTCTGTTGAGTTCCGGCGAGGCGCCGAGCTGGCGCGCGAGATCGCCGCCCGGCGGCGCCTCGACCTTGATGACGTCGGCGCCGAGCAGCGCAAGCTGGTAGGCGCAGTACGGGCCTGCCAGCACGTTGGTGAGATCGAGAACGCGGACACCGGAAAGCAGGTCTGTCATGATGCTCCAAATCGATCAGGCATCGCCCGGCACATGTTCCGGCCCGCGTGTCCGCCGATGTTCGATCCAGGCCCAGATATGCGGGCCGACAAGGCCGATGAAGGCCAGCGTGAGAAGCGTCAGCGACAGCGGATGCCTGTAGAACACCGTCCAGTCGCCATTGGCGATCGTCATCGCCCGGCGGAACTGCGTCTCGGCGAGCGGTCCGAGGATCATACCGATGATGACGGGCGCCGTCGGGAAGTCGAAGCGGCGCATCAGGAAGCCGGCGGCCCCCAGCAGATAGAGGATGACGAGGTCGGTCGGCGACTGCGAGATGCCGTAGGTGCCGACGGTGGCGAACACCAGGATGCCGGCATAGAGCTGCGGCGCCGGGATCTTCAGCAACCGCACCCAGAGGCCGATCAGCGGCAGGTTGAGGATGACCAGGATGACGTTGGCGATGAACAGGCTGGCGATCAGGCCCCAGACGAGGTTGGCCTGCGTCGTCAACAGCAGCGGACCGGGATTGATGCCGTAACTCTGGAAGGCCGACAGCATGATCGCGGCGGTCGCCGAGGTCGGCAGACCGAGCGTCAGCATCGGCACCAGCACGCCGGCCGCGGACGCATTGTTGGCGGCCTCCGGCCCGGCGACGCCCTCGATGGCGCCGACGGTGCCGAACTCCTCCCTGTGCTTGGAGAGCTTCTTCTCGATGGCATAGGACAGGAAGGTCGGGATTTCGGCGCCGCCGGCGGGCATGGCGCCGATCGGAAAGCCGATCGCGGCGCCGCGCAGCCATGGCTTCCACGAGCGCGCCCATTCGGCGGCCGTCATGTAGAGCGAGCCCTTCAGCGGCACGATCTCATCCTTGCCGGCATAGCGGCGCGAGGCCATGTAGAGTGTCTCGCCGACCGCGAAGAGGCCGACCGCGACGACGATGACGTCGACGCCGTCGAGCAGTTCGCCCATGCCGAAGGTAAAGCGCGGTTGCCCGGTCTGCAGGTCGACGCCGATCATGCCGATGACGAAGCCGACGAACAGGCTGGTCAGCCCGCGCACCGAGGATGAGCCGAGCACCGCCGAAACGGTGATGAAGGCGAGCACCATCAGCGAAAAATACTCGGCCGGCCCGAAGGCCAGCGCGAACTTGACCACGATCGGCGCCAGGAAGGCGACGCCCAGCGTGCCGAGCGTGCCGGCGACGAAAGAGCCGATCGCCGAGGTCGCGAGTGCAGCGCCGCCACGCCCCGAGCGCGCCATCCGGTTGCCTTCCAGCGCGGTGACGATGGTGGCGCTTTCGCCTGGCGTGTTGAGCAGGATCGACGTCGTCGAGCCGCCATACATGGCGCCGTAGTAGATGCCGGCGAACAGGATGAAGGAGGCTTCCGGCGCCACCTGGTAGGTGATCGGCAAAAGCAGCGCGATGGTCAGCGCCGGCCCGAGGCCTGGCAGCACGCCGATCGCTGTTCCGAGCGTCGTGCCGACCAGGCACCACAACAGATTGGTCGGCGTGAAGGCGACTGCAAATCCGTGCGCGAGATAACCGAGCGTGTCCATCGTCTCAGCCTTTCCCGATGCCGAAGACGGCATTGATCAGCACATTGAGCTGGTCCTCGATCAGCCCGGCGCCGATGTTGACGCCGAGCGCCCTGGCAAAGCCGAAATAGGCCGCCAGCGCCAGCACCAGGCCAAGCAGCGCGTCGCGCAGCGGGTGCCGGCTGCCGAAGCCGAAGCAGACCAGCACGAACATGATCACCGAGGCGGCGGTGAACCCGAGCGGCTGGATCAGAAGCAGATTGGCGACCAGGCCCGCGACCACGAAACCCATCGACGTCCAGTCGGTCGGCGTCTCCTTCTCCTCCTCCGGCTGCCAGCCGCCCCGCAGGGCGGCTAGGATGAGCAGCAGGGAAAGCAGGATCATCCCGGCCATGGTGATATAGGGAAAGACGGTCGGGCCGACCTTGGAATAGAGCGGAGACACCGGGATCGCCAGGGTCTGCCAGGCAACGGCGCCGGCGCAGGCCAGAAGCCCGATGCCGATCAGCAATTCGGGTACGGCAAGGCGCGGCGGTGACGCCTGCTGGTCGCTGGTGCTCATGAACTCCTCCCCGGATGGCCGGCATTCAACCGCCGGTATCGCCGCAATTTCAATGCTGCTCGATCACCTGTCCATGCTGCTCCGAAGGGGAGCCAGGCCCCTTCGGAACACTGGGCGGTCCGGAGCTCAGGCGAGGCCGAGATCCTTGAGGATCGCGCCGATGCGGGCGGTGTCGTCGGCGACGAACTTGGCGTAGTCGTCGCCGGTCAGCAGGATCGACGTCCAGTTGCGGTTCTTGCACTCGGTTGCCCAGGCATCGCTCTTGGCCATGGTCTCGACCAGCTTGATCATCGCCGCCTTGTCCTCATCGGAAACGCCGGGCGGGGCGAAGACGCCACGCCAGTTGAACAATTCGACGTCGATGCCGGCCTCCTTGAGCGTCGGCGCGTCGATGCCTTCCTGGCGTTTGTCGGCCGAGATCGCCAGCAGCCTGAGCGCCCCCGCCTTGATCTGCTCGGAGAACTCGCCATAGCCGGAAATGCCGGCCGCGACCTGGTTGCCGAGCAGCGCCGACAGCGCCTCGCCGCCGCCGGCGAACGGCACGTAGGACAGGTTGGCGGCAGGCACGCCGGCCGTCTTGGCGATCAGGCCGAACAGGATGTGGTCGGAACCGCCGGCCGAACCGCCGGCCACCGGAACCTTCGTGGGATCCTCCTTCAGCGCCGCGACGAAATCGGCGGCCGTCTTGAACGGCGAGGCAGCCGGCACCACCAGCGCCTCGAACTCGCCGGTGAGGCGCGCGATCGGCGTCACTTCGGTCAGGTTATTGGCCGACTTGTTGGCGATAATGGCGCCGACCATGACCATGCCGGCGACCATCAGCGAATTGCCCTTGCCCTTCCACTGGTTGACGAATTGCGGCAGGCCGACCGTGCCGCCGGCGCCGCCGACATTGGTGATCTGCGAACCCGAGATCAATTTCTCGGAGCGCAGCACCTGGTCGATCGTGCGCGCGGTCTGGTCCCAGCCGCCGCCGGGTGCCGCCGGCACGAAAATCTGGATCTGCGGGGTGTCCTGCGCAAAGGCGGGTACGAAATGCAAAGCCGCGAAGCCGGCGGCGGTGCTCGTCAAGAATCTGCGTCTGTTCAGCATGGGATTCCTCCAAATCACGACACCTCCTCCGGTGCCTGCCAAGACGTGGCCTGAATTAAGACCCGCATTCGAGTTCAAGCATTTGTGACAGCGTTCTGTCAACGGGAATGCCATTCTGCTGGACAGAACGCATCGGACCGGACTAAATCCGCATGTCCGGGAC
>NZ_RZSC01000407.1:0-5367 GCF_003998155.1 Mesorhizobium sp. M1E.F.Ca.ET.063.01.1.1 | reverse complement strand
GGTCCGCACTGACCGGCACGGCAATCTCGGCAGCGCCCGTGGGCGTCGGCGCGCGCATATCGGCGACGAAGTCGATCAGCGTCCAGTCCGTCTCATGGCCGACGGCCGAGATCACCGGGATGCGGGAGGCCGCGACGGCGCGCGCCAGCCCTTCGTCGTTGAATCCCCAAAGATCCTCGAGGCTGCCGCCGCCGCGCGCCACGATCAGGAGATCGGGCTGTCTTATCGCGCCGTCCGAGGCGAGCGCATTGAAGCCGTTGACGGCCGCGGTCACTTCCTTGGCCGTCGTCTCGCCCTGGACCCTCACCGGCCAGACCAGCACGGTGAGCGGAAACCGGTCCTTGATGCGGTGGATGATGTCTCGGATCACCGAGCCGGTCGGCGAGGTGACCACGCCGATGACTTGAGGCATGAACGGCAGCCGCCGCTTGCGCCCGGAATCGAACAGGCCCTCCGCCTGCAGCCGGCGCTTGCGCTCTTCCAGCAGCGCCATCAGCGCGCCGGCGCCCGCCGGCTCCAGATTGTCGATGACGATCTGGTAGTTGGACTTGCCGGGATAGGTCGTCAGCTTGCCGCTGGCGATCACTTCCATCCCTTCCTCGGGGCGGAATTTCAGCCGGGCCATCGTCGTCTTCCAGACCACGGCGTCGAGCCGCGCGCGGTCGTCCTTCAGCGCGAAATAGGCGTGGCCGGAGGAATGCGGGCCGCGATAGCCTGAAATCTCGCCGCGCACCCGCACGTTGCCGAAGGCGTCCTCGACCGTGCGTTTCAGCGCGCCTGAAATCTCGCTCACCGTGTATTCGGTGGCGTTGCTGCGTGATTCGGTTGCTGCTTCACTCATCATGCGATTGGGGAACGCTTATCGGCCTGCGTCAAGGCAGGGACCAATCCTCGCTTATATTATAACGCGATCTTAAGCCGAATTTGCTTTGACTGGCCCCCAACACAGTCGGCCAAGCACGCATGAGCCCACGCCCCAACAGCAGCCCATTGACGCATCAGGTCACCTTGACCGTGCTGACGCTTGCCGTTTGCGCGCTGGCGATCGTCGTCGGCTTCGGCCTCTACGCGGCAGTCCAGGCCGACCATGCCGCGCTCGAACGCCAAAAGATATTCATCGCCGATGGCCTGAAGGATCAGATCGCGACGGTTCAGCGTGAGCAGGAAAGCGTTTCGGTCTGGGATGACGCTGTCACCAATGTGAAGGCCGGCAACCAGGCCTGGATCGAGGAGAATCTCAGCGTCTGGATGTATACCTATTACGGCCACAACCGGGTCTACCTCGTCGACGCCGCAAACCTTCCGGTCCATGCCATGCGGGAGGGCGAGGTGCTCGATCCGTCGACCTATCGCGAGGACGAGCCGGCAATGCTCTCCACCATCGAGAAATTGCGCGCCATGCTCGCCCAGCCGCCGAAGGCCGACGCTTCCGACCAGCCGGCCAAGATGGTCGCCGAGGATCTGGTGTCGCTGGGCGGCAAGCCGGCGATCCTCAGCGTCATGCCGCTGGTGCCGAGCACGGACAGGGTCACGCAGGAGCCCGGCGGCGAATATCTGCATGTGTCGGTCGAGTTCATCAACGACGCCGTCATCGGCAAGATCGCCGAGAAATACCTGCTCGAGGGCGCGCGACTCGCGCCCTTGTCGCAACCGGTCGGCGCGGCGGCCGTCCCGCTGGTCGATTCACGCGGCGTCATCCTCGGCTATATAGGCTGGAACCAGGAACGGCCCGGCCTTACCCTGGTGCGCAAGATGGCGCCGGCGCTGGCCGTGGCGCTGCTTGTGGCGGCTGGTGTTCTGGCGTTCCTGCTGCGCCGGCTCCGCCGCGCTTCGTCCGCGCTGCAGACAAGCCAGGATGAGGCGCAATATCTCGCTTTCCGCGACACGCTCACCGGTCTGCCCAACAGGGCGCTGTTCGAGGACCGCTTGCGGCGGGCCCTGCTCAGGACCGGCCAGGATATGGCGGTTCACGACATGGGAGGGGTGGCGTTGCTTTATCTCGATCTCGACCGCTTCAAGCATATCAATGACACGCTCGGCCATCCCGCGGGCGATGAGCTGGTGCGCCAGACGGCAGCCAGGCTCCAGCACACCGTTCGCGAGGTGGATACCGTGGCGCGGCTGGGCGGCGACGAGTTCGCGCTGATCCTCGTCGACATCCGCGATATCGATGCCGCCGAGGATATCGCCGAGCGGCTGTTGCAGAAGTTGCAGGAGCCGTTCAAGCTCATGGACGATCAGGTTTTCGTCAGCGCCTCGATCGGCATCGCGCTGGCGGCCGGCGACGAGATGGATGCCGACGATCTCTTGCGCAAGGCCGACATCGCGCTCTACGAAGCCAAGAAGAACGGCCGCGGCCGGCACCAGGTCTTCGCCGGCGACATGGACGACCTTCTCTTGCGCAAGCGCAAGGTCGAGACCGAGCTTCGCAAGGCCCTCGACGGCGGAACCGGCATCGGGCTCGCCTACCAGCCGGTGTTCGCGGCGAACGGCAAGACGATCCTCGGCGCGGAGGCGCTGATCCGCTGGGGGCATGAGGTGCATGGCGCATTGCCGGCGGCGCAGTTCATCGCCATCGCCGAGGAGCGCGGCATGATCGGCCAACTCGGCGCGTGGGTGCTGCAGGAAGCCTGCCGCTTCGCCGTGCGAACCGACTTGCCGTGGCTCGCCGTCAACGTGTCACCGCTGCAATTGCGCGACGCCGGCTTTCCCGAACAGGTTGCGTCGATCCTTGCCGACACCGGGCTGGCGCCGCAGCGCCTGCAGTTCGAAATCACCGAAAGCGTGCTTCTGGACAACAGCGATGCTTCGAGGGCGGCTTTGGCCACTTTGCGCCAGTTGGGCGTCGGCATCGTTCTGGACGATTTCGGTACCGGCTATTCATCGCTGAGCCACCTGCGTCGCCACGCCATCGACAAGCTCAAGATAGACTGTTCCTTCGTGCGGCTTCTCGACGGCGACGGCAACTCGGCGGCGATCGTCAAGGCGCTGATCGATCTCGCCGTCGCGCTCGGAGTCGACGTCACCGCCGAGGGTGTG
Organism: Mesorhizobium sp. M1E.F.Ca.ET.063.01.1.1; assembly: GCF_003998155.1. Lineage (NCBI taxonomy): Bacteria > Pseudomonadati > Pseudomonadota > Alphaproteobacteria > Hyphomicrobiales > Phyllobacteriaceae > Mesorhizobium > Mesorhizobium sp. M1E.F.Ca.ET.063.01.1.1. The sequence continues at coordinate 2,328 of NZ_RZSC01000407.1, read as the reverse complement.
GAGACCGAGGCGCAGAAGATGCTGCTGGTCGCCATGGGCTGCCGGCAACTGCAGGGCTATCTCCTGTCGCCGCCGCTCGAGCCGGTCCAACTGCTCGGCCTTTCCGGTCTGGCTTCGCCGGATGAGGTCGAGCCGGCCGCCGCGCGCGCCTGATCCCTACCAGCCAGGCAGGATCTGGTTCGCCTTGGTCCGCTTCATCTTGGCGAAAGCAAGCGCCGCGAAGTCGAAGCTTCCCGTCTCCTCGCCGACAGGCACGGAAATGTTGTCGAGGCTTTCCGCAATGTGGCGGGCCAGGGCGTCGACGATCTCCGGCTGCGAGGTCTGGCCGCGCATGATGCCGATCCGGCAGTCCGGCAGCGCATCGAACCCATCGGCCTCGCCAAGCACGCGCATGCCGGGCCTGAGCGCGCATTCCGGAAGCACCGAGATGGCGAGGCCGGAAAGCACGGCGGCGGTGATCACGGTGGCCGAGAAGCTGGAGAACAGCACGCGATACTCGCGGTTCTGCCGGTCGAGCACGTCGACGGCGGCGCGCCGCCAGACGCAATTCGGCCGGCCGAACGCCATCGGCAGGATTTCCTGCTCATGCGTGGCGTGGTTGGCCGAGGTGACCCACAAAAGCGGTTCGCGCCGCACCACTTCCGACTGGCCGCGGGTGTCGTTGTGCGTCACCAGCGCGAGGTCGAGATTGCCGCGCTTGATGTGCTCGACCAGCCCGGGCGTCGGTTCGCAGATCACGGTCAGCTCGACCCGCGGGTTGGAGCGCGAGAAGCGCGCCATGATCTCGGGCAGGAAACGGTCGGCATAGTCGTCCGGCGTGCCGATCCTGATCGTGCCTTCCAGCCGCTGGTCGTCGAAGGCGGCTAAAGTCTCGCGGTTGAGGTAGATCAGCCGCCTGGCATAGGACAGCAGCCTGTCGCCTTCCTCGGTCAACTTGTTGGTGCGCCCGTCCTTTTCGAACAGCGGCTTGCCGATCCGCTCCTCCAGCCGGCGCATCTGCATCGACACTGCCGACTGCGTGCGATGCACCTCTTCGGCCGCCCGGGTGAAGCTGCCGGTGTCGGCGATCGAGATGAAGGTCTGCAACTGATCGAGATCGAGCGGCGCTTTCATCGGTCCAATCCATCATTGATGTTGATGCTACAGATTAAAAACATTCGTTGGATTAATCAATCACGCGATGGCAAATTGGCATTGTCCACATGAAGGCACTGCATGTCGCCCAAAAGTGGCTCCCGGGTTTGGGGGCGACGACATGCATCACTTTAAGTGTATCGAGACCGCAACGGCGCTTCTCCCAAGGCGCCGGTTGCCTGGTTTCGTCCGCTCGACTCCGAAGGAGAGACCGACATGACCACGATCGAATTCGCCTCCAAGACCCCGCGCATCACCACGCGTCCGGCCGTTGCGACGCTTGTGGTCAATGCTCTCGTCAACGCCTATCGCGCCTGGAAAAACCGCCGCGCCTTCTATCGCCTTGGCGAGAAGTCGGACGCCGAGCTTGCCGATATCGGCCTCACCCGCGCCGACCTCCACGTCGCCGTCGCCGTGCCCTTTGGCCGCGATCCGACGGCGAAGCTGCGCGCGATTGCCAGCGACCGCGCCGACACGATCGAGGACCTCGCCCGCAAGGTGGCCTGACCGGCAGCGCAACTGCATTCTTCGGTCGCCTTGAACCTTTTGAGGGCTCGGCGCGACCAAGTTTCATGCAGGCTCCCACACTCCCAGCCGGTTCCCCGCCGGCCCGCCTGCACTCTGCCCGGTCCTCCCAAGGACCGGGCTTTTCTTTTTGCTTAAAGCCGATCGATAAGCTCGATGAGCCGTCCACCGGCAAACATCAAAATCCCGAAGGCCAAAAGGGAGAGGGCGAATATCCCATAGCCGGCGCGATTGCTCTCATCCAACGGCTTCCACTGTGACGATAGCGGCTTGCCATACTTCAAGGCGTCACGAATGTTCCTATACCCGGGTGCGTCACCGGGGTTAAGGAAGTCATATCGATAAACTGAGTAGACAACGCCGAGCAGTGCTACACCCGTCAAGCCGTTGATGGCTATTTCACCTAAAGTCATGTTTTTTTACCAGACTACCGCCGTTCCATGCCGCGCTTGAACTGGTCGAAGATCGTTTCCATGCCCTTCTGATACTCGTCGCGCTGCTGCGCGCCGGTCTCGAACATCTTGCCGAAAATGTCGTCGAACGGGTTTCGCGGCCGGCCGCTCGGGTTGGTCTGCGGCTGCGGCTCACTCTGTTGGGGTTGGCGCTGTTGCGGTTGCTGCGGCGCCGGTTGACCGCCCGGCAAGCCGAAGCCGCCGCCCTGGCGCAGCA
>NZ_RZSC01000406.1:0-5369 GCF_003998155.1 Mesorhizobium sp. M1E.F.Ca.ET.063.01.1.1 | reverse complement strand
GCTCTACGACAGTGCCCGCAAATCGCGGCTGATCAAGCTCGCCTTCTTCGATCTGACGCTCGGGCCGGAACACTGGCGCGAGGCGCTGGAAGCTTTCGACCCGACGGTGATCATCGCGCCGCCGAAGATGCTCAGGTATTTCGCTACCGATGGTTTTCGACTCACGCCAAAACGCATTTTCTCGGCTGCCGAGACGCTCGACCCGGTCGACCGACCGGTGATCGAGGGTTTCTTCCGGCTGCCGCTCGACCAGATCTACATGGCGACGGAGGGACTGTTCGCGGTGACCTGCCGACAGGGCGGTCTGCATCTTGCCGAAGACTCCGTCTTCTTCGAATTCGAGCCCGCGGGCGAGGGGCTGGTGACGCCGCTGGTCACCGCCTTTCGCCGCCAGACCCAGATCATGGCGCGTTACCGCATGAACGATCTGCTGCGCCTCTCGGACCAGCCCTGCCGTTGCGGCTCGCCGTTACGCTGTGTGGACGAGATTGTCGGCCGCATCGACGATGTCTTCCGTCTTGCTTCGCCGAGCGGGCCGATCCTCGTCACGCCGGATGTGCTGCGCAACGCCGTGCTCAAGGCCGATCGCCGCATCGACGATTTTCGGCTCGTCCAGACTGCGCCGGATGCGATCGAGCTCAGGCTTCCGCCGACACTGGCCGACGACGCGGCTACCGCTGCTCACAAGGCGATGCGAAGGCTGTTGGAAGCGCGAAAGGCCGATGCGACCGTCGCCCTTGTCCGCGCGCCGCTGCCGCTGGAAACAAGCCGCAAACTGCGTCGCGTCGAATGTCGGCTGGAGAGCGCGCAATGAGCCGGGCAGGCGTCGTCGAAAGGCTGGTTCAGCAGGCCGACCGGGTCGAAAACAATCCGGCCAAGGTCGAAGCGTTCGTGCGGCTCTTCAACGAGATTCCGGTTGGCGATCTCGTCGCCAACCTGACGACCAGGGTCGAGGCTTTCGAAGTCGCCGGGCGGACCTTTCCGCTGACGCTCAACGATGCGAGTGAAGCGCCGAACTGCTACATCTGCTGCCCGTCCAGCGCTTACGTCGACTACGCCGTCGACGAGACGCGCAACTTCGCGGCCCACCCGCTGCTGCGTCAGGGGCTTCAGGCACTGATCAGCGCCTGCGCGCCGCTGGTCAGGGCAAGCGGCCTCGACCATCAGGTGCAGGTCAACAACTGGCTCTATTCGACCAATCCGGTGCCGCTGCTCGACCGGCAGACGGTCGCGGCGCTTCGCTCGGCGCTGGTCGCTCGCTTTCCCGATCGCACGATCGTCATCCGCTCGCTGAACGAGATCGCCGATCCGGCGAGCATAGCCGCCTTGAAGGCGGAAGGTTTCCGCATGCTGGCGGCGCGGCAGATCTACATCTTCGCCGACCGCAGCGCCGCACCCGCCATGACCAAGAACCTGAAACGCGACCGCAAGCAGCTTGGCGCCACGCATTTCGTGCGCGTCGGCGATGCCGATTTCACCGAGGCCGATTTTGCGCGCGCCGAACAGCTCTACAACATGCTCTATCTCAACAAATACACACCGCTCAATCCGCACTACACGGCCCGCTACATCGCCGAGATGCATCGGCGCGGCATCATCAGCCTTGCCGGCCTACGACGGCCGGGTGGCGAACTGGTCGCGGTCACCGGCCTGTTCGAAAATGGCGGCACGCTGACCCAGCCGATCGTCGGCTACGACACCAGCCTGCCGCTCGGCGAGGGGCTCTACCGCATGGTGATGGCGATGGGACAGGACCACGCCACGGAGCGCGGCCTGTTCTTCAACATGAGCGCTGGCGCGGCAGGCTTCAAGCGCCTGCGCGGCGCGGAGGCCGCGATCGAGTACATTGCCGTCTATGCTAGGCATCTTCCGCTTCGCCGGCGCGTCGCTATCCGCATCATGGAGAGCGTGCTGGCCCTGGTCGGCATCCCGCTGCTGAAGAGGTTCGAACTGTGAGCGAACGCCGTGACCACGCGAAGGATTTTTGGCAGGCGGTGGCGCTCTCGGCCGACATCGGCCAGCGGCCGAAGCGCGTTTTCTTCGAGGGCGCGCCGCTGGTGCTGTTCCGCTCGGCGCAAGGCATTGCCGCACTGTTCGACCGCTGCCCGCACCGGCTGGTGGAGCTGTCGACCGGCAAGGTGGTCGGCGGTGAGATCGAATGCCCTTACCATGGCTGGCGCTATGACGGCGAAGGCCGCTGCACCGCCATTCCGGGCCATGTCGGCGCAATGCCGCACTACCGGGTCCGCCGTTACGCCGCGATCGAGCGCGACGGCGTCGTCTTCGTCTCCTCCGGCGCGCCGCAGGGCGAACCCTATCTCCATTGCATGGAGGGCAAGGACATCATCGCGCGGCGGGTGCGCAGCTCGACGCAGTCGACGGTCATCGACGCCGCCGAGAACATTCTGGATGCCACCCACACCCATTTCACCCACAAGGGCCTGCTGCGCGGCCTGACCTCGAAACGTCATCTGGTGCGGGTCGAGGTGACGGGCGGCGAGGGCTGGGTCGAAGCCTGCTACACCGGTGAGGACAGACAGCAAGGATTGATCAGCCGGCTGCTGGAGGGCGAGCGGGCGAAAACCATCGGCCGCTTCCACCATCCCGGCATCGCCGAGCTCGAATATTGGGGCAAGGAGGGGCTGGTGCTCGCCACCACCTTTCATCTGCGCCAGGCGGACGAGCGCACCGTCGAGGGCGTCGGTTGGCTGATCGGCCAGCGGCAGGGCTTGCTCGGCGAGTTGAAGGCGCTCGCCTTCAAGCCGCTGTTCACCATCGCGCTGCATCAGGACCGCCGGGTGCTGAAATCGGCAAGCGACAACGCCCGTTTCGCGCCGCCGGCGCTGCCGGTGATCGGCCCGCTCGATTTCCTGCGCCGCGACATCGCGGCGATCATGGAGGGGAAAATGCCGCCTTCGGCGAGTGAACCGAGGGTGTATCAGATCGAGTTGTGATCGCGACACTAGAAAGCGGCGTCTCATTCCGTCACACCCCTCTCTGTCCTGCCGGACATCTCCCCCGCAAGGGGGGAGATTTGCTGTCGCACCGGCTTTCGCCAATCTCCGACGCTGCAATAAGGGCGCCGAAGGCGAAGCTGATAATCTCCACCCTTGCGGGGGAGATGGCCGGCAGGCCAGAGGGGGGTGCTGTCCCGCCAACGTCAGCGGCAATCTGCCGGCCCGTTCCACTCGATATCGCGCGTCGACGCCGCCTGCAGGCTGATGCGCTGGCACCAAGCCACGCGGGCGATCTCGGCCAATGCCGTCCACTGCGCCTTCACCGGCGCCGGGTCGCCCGGCCAGTCGAGCAATTCCTGGCCTTCGCGCATCGCCGTTCGAAAGTGGGCGAGACCGCCGGAGTGCAAGGCCGCCGGCAATCCATAAATCCACATGGCAAGCCGCACGGTTTGCGGTGCGACCACATCGGGGGCGGCCTCAGGCCCGTCGTCCAGCATCGCATCGGCAAACCGCACCGGATCGCGGAAAAAATGCAGGCCGCTGACGGCGCGCGGATTACATTCCAGCGGCAGCACGCGACCGTCCGCCTCGCGCATCAGGTCGAACGAGATTTGCCCGGTCCATGACGTGCCGGCAACGATGCACTCGACCAGCTCTCGCGCTGCCTGATCCTCGACCCGCTCGAAGAAGATGCCGGCGCCCTTGCCGGCGCGGTAGAGCGAACGATAGAGCGCCAGCCCCTTGAGCCTGCCTTCGCGCGCCACCGCATAGGCGCTGATCTCCTCGCCATCGATGAAACGCTGCGCCACCCAAGGCATGGCGGGAGAGGGGACGATGGCATCGAGGAAGTCCGGCGTCGGACGCAGCAGCACCTGGCTGGCGAAGCGCGACCAGACCGGCTTGAACACCAGGTCGCGCGAGCGGCGGCGGACCGCCTCCAGATCGTCGCGAGAATTGAGCAGAGTGGTCTCCGGCACCGTCAGCCCGAGGCGCTCGGCCAGTCGGACGAAGCTGTACTTGTTGTGGACCTCCGCCAGCAGGTCGATGTCGGGGGCGAGTAGCGGCGCCGGCATCCTTCGACCACGCCAGGCCAGCGCGAGATAAAAGACTTCCTCGCACGTCGGGATGACGAGGTCTACGCCTTCAGCCCGGACCAGCGTCTCGACCATCTCGGCATAAGCCTGCGGCTCGAAGCGCGGCGGCGGCAGGCGATGATAGCGCGCGCAGGCCTTGCTTGCGGCCGCGATCGGCCGCGCCGGCGTGTCGGCCAGGATCACCTGGCGGCCGGCGCCATGAAGCAGGCGCGCCAGATGCAGCGCCACCGGCGCGCGCGCGCCGGTGATGAGCACGGTCTTGTCAGTCCCCGGCATCAGATCTCGCGGTCGTTTCGATCGCTCGACCGTTGCGCGAAATCTCCACGCTTGGCAATCGCGCTACCTCCCGCCGACCGGCAGCGCGCGCTGGACGACATTGAGGAAGAAGCGGATGCCGATCGGGATGATGGCGTCGTTGAAGACGAAGCGGTCGCCATGCAGCCCGGCGCCGGGGCCGACATCGCCGGCGCCGATCCAGACATAGGCGCCGTCGCCGACGCCCTGCAGCAGGAAAGCGAAATCCTCGCAGCCCATGCTGGGCTGGAACTCGGTCGAGACGTGTTCCGCACCAACCGTGTCCGAGCCGGCCAAGGCTGCGAGTGCCGCTCCGTTCGCCGGGTTCACCACCGGTGGATAGCCGCGCTTATAGGACAGTTCGGCGCTGACACCGTGGATCGCTGCCGTGGAGCGCGCCACGCGCTCGATCTCGGCCGCGCAATGGTCCGAGAGCGCGCGGTCGTAGAAGCGGCAGGTGCCTTCGACCTTCACTTCGCCCGGGACGAAATTATTGAAGCGGCCGCCATGGATCTGCGTCACAGACAATACGGCCGGCGACAGCGGATCGACGCTGCGGGAAACCAGCCGCTGGATCGCTGTCACGAAGCTTGCGGCGGCCAGCAGCGGATCGTCGCCCAGATGCGGCATCGCCGCGTGGCAGCCGCTGCCGCGAAAGACGATCTCGAAATCGTCGACCGCCGCCATCTGCGGTCCGGCGCGCACGCCGATATGGCCTTCCGGAAAACCCGGCCAGTTATGCACCGCAAACACCTGATCGACCGGAAAGCGCTTCAGCAGCCCGTCCTCGATCATCTTCTTGCCGCCGCCGAGCACTTCCTCGGCCGGCTGGAAGACAAACACCACCGTGCCGTCGAAGTCCTCGTCCTCGGCCAGCAATTTCGCCGCGCCGAGCAGCATGGCGGTATGGCCGTCATGGCCGCAGGCATGCATGACGCCGTCCTTGCGCGAGGCGTAGGCGACATTGGCGGCTTCCCTGATCGGCAGCGCGTCCAGCTCGGCGCGCAACGCGATGGCCTTGCCG
>NZ_RZSC01000405.1:0-5385 GCF_003998155.1 Mesorhizobium sp. M1E.F.Ca.ET.063.01.1.1 | reverse complement strand
CACCTCGGTCGGGGCCAAGGTCATCGTGTTGTGATCACGATGACCGCGGACAAAAGCATTCATGCGCGGACCGTCTAGGCAACAACAAGACGTCCAAGAACAGAAAACCGGGCCGTTGGGGCCCGGTTTTTTGTTTTTAGGTCTTGGATAGGAGGGAATTCGCTCCGCCGGGGCCGGCGAAGCGGAATTGTCAGGCGACCTGCTCGACCTGCTGCACCTCCGGAACGAAGTGGCGAAGCAGGTTCTGGATGCCGTGCTTCAGCGTCGCCGTCGACGACGGGCAGCCGGCGCAGGCGCCCTTCATGTGCAGGAACACGGTGCCGTTCTCGAAGCCGCGGAAGGTGATGTCGCCGCCGTCCTGCGCGACCGCCGGGCGCACCCTCGTGTCGAGCAATTCCTTTATGGTCCGCACCAGCTCTTCGTCGGCCTTGTCGTAGAACTCCCCGCCCTGGCCGGCATCAGCCGCCGGAGCCGCCGACGCCATGACCGGCGCGCCTGACATGAAATGCTCCATGATCGCGCCGAGGATCGCCGGCTTCAGGTGCTGCCAGTCGGGACCGTCCTTGGTGACGGTGATGAAATCGTAGCCGAAGAAGACGCCGGTGACGCCGGGGATCTCGAACAGCCGGCCGGCCAGTGGCGAGGCCTCGCCTGCCGTTGCCGCGTCGCGGAAATCGGCGGTGCCTTCGCGCAGCACTTCCTTGCCGGGCAGGAACTTCAACGTCGCCGGGTTCGGCGTCGATTCGGTCTGGATGAACATGGGTATCTCCAGGCCCTTCCCGGGCCGATAGTTTGGAATAATTCTAAATAGGCTCTATCGGCTGGACATTCAAGCGAAACGCGACGCCCGAACGGCTGGCTGGCGGGATGTTTTGTGGGCTTCTGTCACCCACGATGAGATGTGCTGAGATTCAGGTCAGGCCGGCCCCACAACGCATCTCAGGCCAGGCTCTCGATCTCCTCGTCCGACAGATTCTGCGGCACCACGGTAACCGGGATGGGGAAGGCGGCGCCCCGGCCGGCCACGGCGCTCACCAGCGGCCCCGGGCCTTCCTTGCCGGCACCGGCCGCCAGCACCAGGATGGCTATGTCCTGGTCTTCCTCGATCAGCTTGTGGATCTCTTCTGTCGGCTTGCCTTCGCGCACCGTCAGTTCGGGTTCGATGCCGACCTTCTGGCGCACCTTGTTGGCGTAGGTGTCGAGGGCCGCGCGCGCGGTCGCGTTGGCTTCCTCGCGCATGATCTTCTCGACGCCCAGCCAGTGCTGGAAATCATCCGGCTCGATCACATAGAGCAGCACCAGCACGCCATTGGTGCTCTGCGCCCGCTTCGAGGCGTAGGCGACGGCGCGCTCGCATTCCGGCGTGTCGTCGATGATCGCCAGGAACTTGCGGCGATGGCCGGCTTCGCGGCTGAGGCGTTTGGAAACCATGTCTGTCTGCTCGGTATCAATTCGGCCGCAATCTGCCACCGCCACGGACCGGCGGCAAGCGCCAGCCGGCATGGCGATGGAAGTCAGTAAGGCAGGACCGGTCAGTCCTGCAGCAGGCCGATGATGTCGCGCACCGTCTTCATCGTGCCTTCGGCGATCGCCCGCGCCCGCTCGCCGCCGTTCCGGAGCACGGCATCGACATAGGCGCGGTCGCCCTCTATGCGGCGCATCTCGGAAGCGATCGGCGCGAGCTTCTCCACCGCAAGGTCGGCGAGCGCCGGCTTGAACACGGAGAACTGCCGGCCGCCATATTCCTTCAGTACGTCGGCCTTCGAGATTTCGGCGAGGCCGGCATAGATGCCGACCAGGTTTTCGGCTTCGGGCCGGCTTTCCAGCCCGTCGACCTCGTTCGGCAAGGCCTCGGGATCGGTCTTAGCCTTGCGGATCTTCTTCGAGATGGTGTCGGCATCGTCGGTCAGGTTGATGCGCGACAGGTCCGACGGATCCGACTTCGACATCTTCTTGGAACCGTCGCGCAGGCTCATGATGCGCGCCGCCGGACCGCCGATTACCGGTTCGGTGATCGGGAAATAGCCGTTCACCGTCTCCTCGCCGACCTGCATCTCGACCCCGACGCCAAGCGCCGCGATGCGCTCGGAGAAGTCGTTGTTGAACTTCTGCGCGATGTCGCGGGTGAGCTCGAGATGCTGCTTCTGGTCCTCGCCCACCGGCACGTGGGTGGCGCGGTAGAGCAGGATATCGGCGGCCATCAGGCTCGGATAGGCGAGCAGGCCGAGCGAGGCGTTCTCGCGGTCCTTGCCGGCTTTGTCCTTGAACTGCGTCATGCGGTACATCCAGCCGATGCGCGCCACGCAGTTGAAGATCCAGGCAAGCTCGGCGTGCTGGATGACCCGCGACTGGTTGAAGACGATGTGCTTCTTGGGGTCGATGCCGGAGGCGAGGAACGCCGCGGTGATCGAGCGGGTCTGGTCGCCGAGATCCTGATGGACGAGCTGCGCCGTCAGCGAATGCATGTCGACGACGCAATAGATGCAGTCGGACTGTTCCTGGAGGGCGACGAATTTCTTGATGGCGCCGAGATAGTTGCCGAGATGCAGATTGCCGGTCGGCTGGACGCCCGAAAAGACGAGTGGCTTGAAGGCGGACATGAATTCCCCAGGGCTTGTGGAGGGCCGTATAAGCATGATTCCAAAAAGTTGCAGACTTTTTGGAGCCAATCATGCGGCTGGAAACCGCGCGCGGCGAAAGTCTTGCGACGGCGCGCTTATGGACGAAGGCGAATGCGGGATCAAGAGGGGCGGGCGATCGTGGCGGCGCTGTCGCTTTGGTCGGATTGCCCTTCCGTATTGTTCCGGGCATCGCGCTTGTCGTGCCTGTCGCTCGGCTTGAACGGCTGGCGCCGCCCCTCATCTGGCTGCCGCCATCTTCTCCCCGTGAAGGACGGGGAGAAGGACGCCTTCATCGACGGTTTTGCCAAACGCCGACGTGGCAGGAGAAGCAGCGGCATTGCGGTCAGCCACTTTCTCCCCGTTTTTTACGGGGAGAAATGCCCGGCAGGGCAATGAGGGGCAGCGCCGACATCGACATGTGTGTGATAGGGGTGAGATGTGTCCTGCAGGATTCTGATGTGAGAAGCGGATGCCTGTCATCGTCAACGACGAGAAAGCTCTAAAGCGCCGACAAGACCACGAGACACCACTGGAGACAGCGGCGCGACTCCGGGCCGAATTCGGAATCAAGCTGAGCGAGCGGGCACGCGAACCGGTGCCACGCTCGGTCTACGACGAATTGTCCGGCGAAGACTGATGCCTGTCGACGGCACTCACGGATCTGGAGACTGTTCCGTGACCGGCGGCTCCGCCTTCGAGCCGCGCTTGACGTTCCTGCGGATCATGCCGAAATCGGCGCCGCCGGTGCCGAAAGCGGTGATGAAATAGAGCGCCGCGCCGCCGCCGACCAGCGCAAGCACGGTCGTCGCCTTGACCACCAGCGGCGAACCAGGCCCAAGCTGGGTGGCAAAATAATGCTCGGCGAAGTAGAGCGCCGTGGCCATGATCACAGCGGACAGGACGAGCCTTGGAATGCGGTTCAAGAGCGGTATGTCGCGGCCCCAGTGGCCGCGCCGGATCAGCATGCCGAGCAGCATCAGCGCATTGACCCAGCCGGCGACGGCCGAAGCGACCGCGATGCCGGGCGCGCCCATCGAGGGGAACAAGGACAGCGCGATGGCGACGTTCACGCCGACCGAGATGGCGGCGAAGACCATCGGCGTGCGCGTGTCCTCGCGCGCGAAATAGCCGGGCGTGAAGGCCTTGATCAGCACGAAGGCCGGCAGGCCGAGGCCGAAGATCGCCAGGATCGAGGCGACGATCGGCGTCGAGTGGTTGGCGGCGAACGCACCGCGCTCGTAGACCAGCCGCACGATCGGTTCCGACATCACCCAGAGCGCCGCGGCGGCCGGCAGCGTCATGAACAGCGTGAACTCGACCGAGCGGTTCTGCAGGTTCGCCGCCTCGATCAGATTGCCCGACTTCAGCGCCCGCGACAGCTCCGGCAACAGCACGATCGCCACCGCCACGCCGACGACGCCGAGCGGGAGCTGGTAGATGCGGTCGGCATAGGCCAGCGACGACACGGCGCTGTTCTGCCCCGAGGCGATCGCCGTGCCGATAAGCTGGTTGATCTGGGTGATGCCGCCGGTGATCGCCGCCGGCAGCGCCAGGATCAGCAGCCGTTTGACGTTCGGCGTCAGGTGCGGCCGGCGGAAACCGATCGAGATGCCGGCATGGCGCACCGCCACCCAGACGATGGCGAGCTGCACGATGCCGGCCGCCAGCACGCCCCAGGAAAGCCCGTAGCCGACATCATGCGCATCCAGCCCGTGATACCAGGCATAGCCGAGCACGCTGATCAGGATGATGTTGAGGAAAGCGGGCGCGATCGCAGCGGCGAAATAGCGGCGGAGCGAATTCAGCATGCCCGCCATCATGGCGCCGAGCGACATGCAGATCAGATACGGGAACATGATCGTCGCCAGCCGGACGGTCGTCTCGAACTTGCCCGGAATGTCGGCAAAGCCCGGCGCCACCAGGTAGCGGACGATCAGCGGCATCGCCAGTTCCATGGCGATGGTGAGCGCGAGCAGCGCCGAGAACAGCACGCCGAACACCTCTTCCGAAAAGCGCTTGGCGCCGTCGGTGCCGTGCGTCTCGATCTCCTTGGCGAAGAGCGGCACGAAGGCGGCGTTGAAAGCCCCTTCGGCGAACAGCCGGCGGAAGGTGTTGGGGAACTGGAAGGCAGCGTTGAAGGCGTCGGCGACCGGCCCGGTGCCGAGCGCCGCCGCCATCAGCATCTCGCGGCCGAAACCCAGCGCGCGGCTCATCAGCGTGCCGGAAGCGACGGTGGCGAATTTCTTGACAAGGCTCATGCGGTGGATGACTGCCTGCGCAATTGCGTCAAATGGATGGTGATGATCACTCGGCCGCCGCCGCCTTGGCCTTGCCGTTGCGTTCGGGCGCATTGCCGTCCAGCGTGTCGATCAGCCGTTTGTGGATGGTGGCCGTGCGCGTCGGGCTGTCGATCTTCTGTCCGGTGAGGTCGGTGACGTAGAAGGTGTCGATGACCTTTTCGCCGAAGGTGGTGATGTGGGCCGAGGCGATGTCGAGCGAAAGGTCCGAAAGCGCGCCGGTGATCTCGGAAAGCAGGCCCGGCCGGTCCAGCCCCTCGATCTCGATGACGGAAAAGCGGTTCGACAGCGTGTTGCGGATCTCGGCGCGCGGCGGAATGCGGAAAGCCTTGGCGCCGCGCTTCGGCTTGGTGCGCTTCTCGATCATCTCGGGCAGCCAGCTCCTGCCGGACAGCACGTCCTCGATCAGCCGCCCGACGCGCTCGGCACGACGACGCTCGTCCTCATCGAGGTCGAATTCCCTCGAG
>NZ_RZSC01000404.1:0-5388 GCF_003998155.1 Mesorhizobium sp. M1E.F.Ca.ET.063.01.1.1 | reverse complement strand
GGTTGGCGGAAGGCCATGAATGGATGGGCGGCGCCTCGACGGCGAAGAACGGCATCACCTGCAACCCGAACATCCCGACCGAGGAGGTCTTCACCACGCCGCATGCAAGGCGCGTCGAAGGCCATGTCTCCTCGACCAAGCCGCTCTCCTACCAGGGCACGCTGATCGACGAGATTTCGGTGCGCTTCGAGGGCGGGCGGATCGTCGAGGCCAAGGCTTCGAAGGGCGAGGACGTCTTGAAGAAGGTGCTCGACACCGACGAGGGCGCGCGCCGCCTCGGCGAAGTGGCGCTGGTGCCGCATTCCTCGCCGATCTCGAAGAGCGGTCTTTTGTTCTTCAACACGCTGTTCGACGAGAACGCCGCCTGCCACATCGCGCTCGGACAATGCTATTCGAAGTGCTTCGTCAACGGCGCTTCGCTCAGCCAGGACGAGATCGCCGAGCGCGGCGGCAACAAGAGTTTTATCCACATCGACTGGATGATCGGCTCGGACAAGGTCGACATCGACGGCCTCGGCAAGGACGGCAGCCGCGTGCCGGTGATGCGCAAGGGTGAGTGGGCATAACAGGACTCATTGTTTTCACGCAATTCCGGACGGAAAACCGCTGCACACTTTTCCTGGAATTGCTTGGCAAGGGAGGCGTAATGGCCTTCGACATTGCGGTGAAGCGTGTTTACGAGACACCCGAAAAGACCGACGGCCAGCGAGTGCTGGTCGACCGCGTCTGGCCGCGCGGCGTTGCCAAGATGGATGCCGCGCTGGCGCTCTGGCTGAAGGAGATCGCGCCAAGCGACGCGTTGCGCAAATGGTTCGGACATGAGCCCGAGCGTTGGGCCGAGTTCCAGAAGCGGTACCACGCCGAGCTTGACCGGAATGAGGAAGCGGTGGCGCAACTGCGCGGCCTGTTGCGCGAAGGCAAGGTGACGCTGCTCTACGGCGCGCATGACGAGGCGCACAACAATGCGGTGGCGCTGGCGGGGTATTTGAGGCAGGCGTGAAGGGCTCGCGCAACGCTCGCGATTTGCGAAAGCCGAGGTGACGTCCGATCTCCCCCCTTGCGGGGGGAGATGCCCGGCAGGGCAGAGGGGGGTGCTGTCCCTCCGGCCTCTCAACCGTTCACTGCCGCGCACCGAAACAGGTTCGCGCTGGGGCAGACCGACCAGCCTCGCGTTCCTTCACACCCCCTCTGGCCTGCCGGCCATCTCCCCCCGCAAGGGGGGAGATTGGCAGCTTCGCCGTGCCGCTACCCTACCTCACCGCCCCCTCATAAACCTCCGCCTTGAACCCAACCAGAATGCGGTCGCCGACTTCCAGCACCGGGCGCTTGATCATGGTCGGCTTGGCGAGCATCAGCGCCTTGGCCGTCTTCTCGTCGAGTGCTTCCTTGTCCTTCTGCGGCAGCTCGCGGAACGTGGTGCTGCCCTTGTTGAGCAGCTTTTCCCAGCCGACCTTGCCGACCCAGCCGTTCAGCCTTTCCGCCTCGATCCCTTCGGCCCGGTAATCGTGGAAGCGGTAGGGAACGTCGTGGCTCTCCAGCCAGACGCGCGCCTTCTTGATCGTGTCGCAGGTGGTGATGCCATACATAGTGATCGTCAAGACAGACCTCGGGCGGGTGGGGTTGCGAATCCGGCCGAACCCTAGAGCATGATGCCGAAAAGTGCGAAGTGGTTTTCGGATGACATCATGCTCTCTCCTTGACTTAGAGCCTGCCCTGCCCGCTTTGCCAGCGCTTTGCCGCAGCCTGGATTTTGGCGCTTGCCAATACTAAGGTTTTTTCCTAAGTATTATCCAAAACCCAAGGAGCAGATGGCCGATGATCAGCCTGCAGCCCGGCAGTCAGAGCACGCCGCCGATCGACGGCATCTTCCGCGCGCTCGCCGATCCGACGCGCCGGCGTGTGGTGGAGCGGCTGAACAGAAGCCCGGCCTCGGTCAGCGAACTGGCGGAGCCTTTCGCCATGGCGCTGCCCTCCTTCGTCGAGCACCTCAAGGTGCTTGAGGGCTGCGGGCTGGTGCAGTCGGAAAAGGCCGGCCGTGTCAGGACCTATCGGCTCTCGCCCGAGCCGCTGAAGCTGGCGGAAAACTGGCTCGCCGAGCAGCGCGCGCTGTGGGAGCGCCGCCTCGACCAGTTCGACGCCTATGTGATGAACCTCAAGGAGAACGAAAAGTGAGCTATCCGTTCAAGCCCAATCCAAAGCTGGACCTGACGCTGGAGCGCTTCCTGGATGCGCCGCGTGAATTGCTGTGGCGCGCCTGGACGAAGCCGGAGCATGTCAAGCAATGGTTCACACCGAAGCCATGGATCATCACCGACTGCGAGATCGATCTCAGGCCCGGCGGCCTGTTCCGCACGCGCATGCAGTCGCCCGACGGAAAAGAGGTCAGCGACCGCCATTGCTGCTATCTCGAGATCGTGCCGCATGAACGGCTGGTGTGGACCGACGCGCTGCTGCCGGGCTACCGACCGTCCGGCGAGCCTTTCATCACCGCGGTTATCGCTCTCACGCCCGAAGGCAAAGGCACGCGCTACACCGCCACCGCCATCCACCGCGACGAGGCGACGCGCAACAAACACGAGGAGATGGGTTTCTTCGACGGCTGGGGCACGGTGGCCGACCAGCTTGCGGAATATGTGAAGACGATTTGAGAAGCTGGCATGGCGGCCGGAATATCATCCTGGCCACCATCTCTGATTTCAAATTATGCAGCGAAGAGGCGAGACGCCTGAGGCCGATCGGCCTCAATAGTAAAAGCGCTCTTCGCTGATTTTGCCTTTCTTGACCGTATAGAGGCCAACTTCATCCATTTTGACGCGTTCGCCGGTCGATTTGGGCGTCACGTCGAAGCTGAAGCGCAAAGCGAATTGGTCGCCATTGACATAGGGACCCTCGACCGAGCCGCCATGAACCTCGTGGTTGGCTTCCCACCACTCGCCCTTCTGCTTGACGGCTTCCTTGCCGTTGCAAACAGCCATCGGGCCTTCCATCGCTTCGTAGCTGACGATGTCGTCGGCATTGTACTTCGCGGCAGCGCTGTGGCTGTCGCCCTGCTTGAGGAGTTCGGTGAAATCCTTGGCAATTTCGGCAGTGGTCATGACTTCCTCTCTTTCCAGACGCATTCCAAGTAGGGCGCCGCCTGCCGGCCGGCCACCGTGGGCCCGCTGGCAGCTGACAATCCGTGTCAGGATCGTCGCGCATTGCGACGCGGCGATCAGGGACCAACGATCCAGGTCCTGTAGATCGTCAGGCCGCGCAAGCTGTGAATAAGAATGAACTTCCTTGCTACGAAGCTGATTGGATCGATGGGCTGCCTAGGAATGAATTTCTCGTCATAGGCAAGCGTCATGTGCGGAACAAAATGATCTGCTGCCTCGGGGGAAGCGGGATGCCGAAATCTAACTCTTGCTGCCGATACATCTGCACTCGTTCGGCTGAGGAACGCTCCCGATAAGTTTTGTTAAAGAGTCAAGTGCAGCAAGGGTCGGCGAATTTCACCAGTGGTGCGTCAATAACACCCGTGTTCGATCGCCAGCCGCCGCACCAGCGCCAGCACGCTGTCGATGGTGGGCGTCGGTTGGCCGGTCAGGCGGCCGAGTTCCTGCACGGCGCACACCAGCGCATCGATCTCCATCGGGCGGCCGCGCTCCAGATCCTGCAGCATCGAGGTCTTGTGCTCGCCGACATCGCCGGCGCCCTTGATGCGACGGTCGACGGCAACAGGAAAACGCACGCCGAGGCTTTCGCCGATCGCCTGCGCCTCGAGCATCATGGCACGGGCGACGGCGCGCGTACCTTCATCGGCAACGATTGCTGCAAGCGTGCTGCCGGTCAGCACCGAGATCGGGTTGAAGGAGAGATTGCCCCAGAGCTTCACCCATATCTCGGAGCGGATATCCTCGCGGACCGGCGCCTGCAGCCCGGCTTTGACCATTTCGCGCGCCAGCGCAGTCACACGCTCGCTCTTCTCGCCCGAAGGCTCGCCGAGCGAAAAGCGCGTACCCTCGACATGGCGGATCAGGCCGGGCGCGTCGACCTCGGCAGCGGGATAGACGACCGAGCCGACGACGCGCTCCGGACCGATGCTTTGCCAGATCGCGCCGCCGGGATCGACGGCTTGGATGCGGGTGCCCTCGAGCGCACCGCCAATTCTGTAGAAATACCACCAGGGCACGCCGTTCTGCATGGTGACGACGGCGGTCCCCTCGCCCAGCAGCGGCGCGATCTGGTCGAGCGCAGGCGCCAGCGAATGCGCCTTCAGCGCCAGCACGACATAATCCTGCTTGCCGAGTTCCTCGGCGCGCGCCGCCGCCCGCACCGAAGCCACCGACTCCTTGCCGTCCTCGATCAGCCGAAGGCCGTCGGCCTTGATGGCTTCGAGATGCGCGCCGCGGGCAACAATCGACAGATCGACCCGGCCGGGAATCGCCAGCTTGGCGGCGAGATAGCCGCCGATGGCGCCGGCGCCGAAGACAGTGATGCGCATCAGCCGAGACCGAGCTTCGCCGCGAGGCCTATGCGCTGCAGCTTGCCGGTGGCGCCCTTCGGGATCTCGTCGAGGATCAACACCTTGCGCGGCACCTTGAAATCGGCGAGCCGGGTCGATGCAAAGCCACGGATATCGGCCTCGCTGGCGCTCTGGCCTTCGCGCAGCACGACCGCAGCGGCGACCTCTTCGCCGAGCTTGTCATGCGGCATGGCGAAGGTGACGACCTGCGCCACGGCCGGATGGTCCATCAGCACGCCATCGACCTCGAGCGGTGAGATTTTTTCGCCGCCGCGGTTGATGATCTCCTTCAGCCGGCCGGTGACGCGCAGGTAGTTGTCCTCGTCGAGCACGCCCTGGTCGCCGGTGTGGAACCAGCCATGCGCGAAGGCGCTGGCATTGGCGTCCGCATTCTTCTCATAGCCGGCGGTGACATTCGGCCCGCGAATGACGATCTCGCCGACTTCGCCCGCTTTGAGCAAGCGTCCGTCCGGGGCCATGACGGCCACTTCCGGTCCAGCCGCCGCGCCGACGCTGCCCGGCTTGCGCTGTCCAGGCGGCAGCCGGTTGGACGCCATCTGATGCGAGGCTTCGGTCATGCCGTAGGACTCGATCACCGGGCAGCCGAATGTCGCCTCGAGCTCGGCCATGACCTGCGCCGGCAGGGACGCCGACGAGGAGCGGATGAAGCGCAGCTTCGCCTCGGCCAGCTGCTCGGGATTGCGCGCGGCGCGCGGCAGGATCGCCTGATGCATGGTCGGCACCGCCGTGTACCAGTTGGGCTTCGCTTCAGAGAGCCATTGGAAGAAGCGCAACGCGTTGAAGCCCGGCGTGCAGAAGACGCTGCCGCCGGCGGCAAGCGAGGACAGCACCGCCGCGATCAGCCCGTGGATGTGGAACAGCGG
>NZ_RZSC01000403.1:0-5390 GCF_003998155.1 Mesorhizobium sp. M1E.F.Ca.ET.063.01.1.1 | reverse complement strand
GATCGGCATGGACAAGCAGGTCCTGCGCATTCTCGGCATCGACGGGGTAAACGGCGATGCCGGCGCTGGCGCCGGGCATGATGGTCGTGCCCTGGAAGGTGATCGGCTCGTTGATTTCGCCGAGGATACGCTTGGCCAGCGCATGGATGTCCTCGGTGGAGCCGACGCCGTTGAGGATCATCA
This sequence comes from Mesorhizobium sp. M1E.F.Ca.ET.063.01.1.1, assembly GCF_003998155.1. Lineage (NCBI taxonomy): Bacteria > Pseudomonadati > Pseudomonadota > Alphaproteobacteria > Hyphomicrobiales > Phyllobacteriaceae > Mesorhizobium > Mesorhizobium sp. M1E.F.Ca.ET.063.01.1.1. The sequence goes on along the minus strand of NZ_RZSC01000403.1, from coordinate 5,207 downwards.
CGAACTCGTCGCCGCCGAGACGGGCGCAAAGATCCGATGCGCGGCAGGAATCGCGCATGCGCTGCGCGGTGACGACAAGCACATAGTCGCCGGCTGCGTGCCCCAGCGTGTCGTTGATCTGCTTGAAGCGGTCGAGGTCGAACTGGATCACCGCCAGGCGCTCGCGGCGGCGATGCGCGCCCTTGATCAGCGTGTCGAAATGATCGGTGAGGAAGGTGCGGTTGTGCAGGCCGGTCAAGCCGTCATGCACGGCGATGAAGGCCATGGAATTGCGGGCATCGACCAGCTCGTGCGTCTTGCGCAGGATGGCCTTCGACATCGGCCGGAAGATGAACAGCGCCACCAGCACGATGACGCCGATGGTGGCAAAGAACAGCGTGCGGTGAAGGTCGAGCATCTCGTCCGACCGCTCGTTGGCAAAGGCGCTGATGCGCTGGCCGAGCGCGGCATAGCCGGACAAGGTCGCATTGGCGACGGAGGCGTCGAGGCCGGCGCGTTCGCCGCCGCCCTTGTAGCCCTCGCGTTGCATGCCGAGCTGGGATCCGAAGGACGAGGCCAGCCGTTCGCCGTTGGCAATCAGGCCGACCGAGAAATAGTCGAGGTGGAACGGCTTGCTGAACAGCACGTATTCGATCGATTTCGGATCGTTGCGCGCCGGTGACAGCGGATCGGCACCGGTCTCCTTGAGCAGCAGGTCATAGTTGGTCTCGAACTCGGCCGTCGCCAGCTTGAGCGCGGTGACGAGCGCCGCCTGCTTGTCGCGTGAGGCGGCACCCGTGGCGCCCGCCAGGAAGACGATGCGCTGCGACAGCGCCTTCTGCGTCGAGACGATGTCGAGCAGCGCATCATTGTGCTGCTGTTGCGCCATTAGCTGCTGCAGAAGGATGAAGGACGCCATCACCATGGCGGCGATGATCATGAGCGCCAGCCAGTAGCCGCTCTTGATCAGCAGAATCAGCTTGCGCGAAACGCTCTGCACTGGCTGCTGCGACATAACTCGGTGACCCCTCCGGTCGACGGATTCCTGCCATGGATTCGTGGCGGGAAGAGCCTTGACGTGAAAGGGTTAACAGCTCGGCAAGCAGGCGCGGCGCTTATCCTGGCGGCGTGACAAAGCTGACAAGATGGTTATCGCGTCCTTTCAAGCGTTGTCGGCATTTGAGCGCATCGTTGCTCCGCCGTGGCCGGAAGGCTTTCGCATCGCCACCGAAGCGGTCGTTTTTGCGATGGATTTTTCGGCCGCGTAGCGCGACAGTCCGCGTCAAATGAACAGGGCCAGACCATGAGCGCAGCGTTTCTCTCCCACATCGACAACGAGCTTCAGGGCCTGAAATCGGCCGGGCTCTACAAGTCAGAGCGGGTCATATCCTCGATGCAGTCGGCCGAGATCGAGGTTGCAGGCCAGAAGGTGCTGAATTTCTGCGCCAACAATTATCTGGGCCTCGCCGACAGTCCCGAGTTGCGCGAGGCGGCGAAGCGGGCGCTCGACCGTTACGGCTACGGCATGGCCTCGGTGCGCTTCATCTGCGGCACGCAGGAGGAGCACAAGCAGCTCGAAGCGACGATCTCGTCCTTCCTAGGCATGGAGGACACCATCCTCTACGGCTCCTGCTTCGACGCCAATGGCGGCCTGTTCGAGACGCTGCTGGGCGAGGAGGACGCCGTCATTTCGGACGCGCTGAACCACGCCTCGATCATCGATGGGGTGCGGTTGTCCAAGGCCAAGCGCTTCCGCTACGCCAACAACGACATGGCCGATCTCGAAGCGCGGCTGAAGGAGGCGAAGGAATGCCGCTTCCGGCTGATCGCCACCGACGGCGTGTTCTCGATGGACGGCATCATTGCCAACCTCAAGGGCGTCTGCGACCTCGCCGAGAAATACGACGCCATGGTCATGGTCGACGACAGCCACGCCGTCGGCTTCGTCGGCAAGAACGGCCGCGGCTCGGCCGAGCATTGTGGCGTCGAGGGCAGGGTGGACATCATCACCGGCACGCTCGGCAAGGCGCTGGGCGGTGCTTCCGGCGGCTACACCTCGGGCAAAAGCCAAGTGGTCGATTGGCTGCGCCAGCGCTCGCGGCCCTATCTCTTCTCCAACACGCTGATGCCGGCGATCGCCGGCGCCTCGATCAAGGTGTTCGAGCTGGTCCGCAATGGCGGCGCCTTGCGCGAGCGCCTATATGCCAACGCGCAGCGCTTCCGCTCTCAGATGGGTAAGCTGGGCTTTACGCTTGCCGGCGCCGATCACCCGATCATCCCGGTGATGCTTGGCGACGCTGCTTTGGCGCAGGAGATGGCGCAGCGCATGCTGAAGCGCGGCATCTACGTCATCGGCTTTTCCTTCCCGGTGGTGCCGAAGGGCCAGGCACGTATCCGCACGCAGATGTCGGCCGCGCATTCGAGCGCCGACATCGACCGCGCGGTCGAGGCGTTCGGCGCGATCGGCAGGGAACTGGGTCTGCTTTCTTAACCTGCCTTCGTTTCCGATCTGTCTGACGCGTGCGTAACTCGCAAATACTAGACTAGGTGGACGACGACACCATCACCATCCGTCACTCGATCCCCGGCGCAACCGACTACGCCTGCGATGGGCAGCGAACCGCCCTCCTCAAATGGTAATGCGCCGTCCTCCGACCAAGTTACCTTTTGCGTTCAGGGAGTAACTACGCCCCTTTGCGGGGTACCGCGTGCGCGCTCGACCACTTCTCCGTTCTTCTCCATCGGCGCTGCCAGCCATCTTTCGATGTAGAGCAGAGCCCACTTGCATGCGACGTAGGAGCTCGGCCGACTCTGCCAGGTCGTGGCGAAGAGGATACGAGAATTGGGGTCCATCAATATGTCGACGGCGCCGGCGTCGGGAATGCGTTAGAGGACATTCTGCCAAGTCTTGCCGCCGTCGTTCGAGCGGGAACACGCCCCGTTCTTCGTTGGGGCCGAACGCGTCGCCGAGCGCCGCAATATGGCGATGTCGGGGTCGTGCGGATTACGCAGATCTTGCCGATATGGCGGGTTTCTCTCAGTCCAAGATGAGTCCAACTGCGACCGGCATCGGTCGATTTGTCGACGCAATCGCCGTAGGAGACTTCGAGCGCGGCACAGGCCCTGAGAAAGGCCGGCCGCTTACACTGTTTACGATACCGCGGGTGATCGAATTGTCCCTTTCGATTTCTATTCGGGGAGCCCCCTTTCTTCGATTCAGACGAGGTCGCGGGGAATTGTTTTAGCCCATGAGTTGGAAAAGATGCACTCGCCGTTTTCGAAAGCGTCGAAAGCAATCTGCATGTGGAAGACCGACTTGGTCGCAGTCATAATTGTCCGTCCTTCCACGGCCGTCTGCCAGGCTCCGCGACCCAGACCATAGCGGCAGTAGACTTCCGTACGGGCTGTCGTCGGATCGTTTTCGGCGACCGAATAGATTTTGTGCTCTTTCAAGCTAACGACGGTACCGATGGGGTCGAGTCGCATGGAGCCATCGTCGCGCCTGACTGTGACGGTGACCCGCGTTGGGAAAGCGTCCATGCGCAAAAAGCGCTCGACGTTGCCAGGCTTCAACACCGTGATTGCTATTGGCGGAGAAGTCTCCGGCGCGTCAAATACCGGCAGCTCGTCGTCACTCGGTAGAGGCATTCGGATCGGCAGATGCAAATCGCTGGCTTCCGCCTTTATGGTCAACGTGGCGTGCTCCGGCGCGGGAAATGCGATCGGCCAATAAGCGGTGGAAACAGAAAGCCGGATCCGATGACCCGGGGGAAAAGTATAGCCGACCTCGTTCATCGCGAGGCGGATACGGTATGGTTTTCCAGCTTCCATCGGCTGCAGATTTTCGTGGTTGTCGCGGTGCGACAGATTGAGCAGCCCATAGGTGACCCGCGTGACCTCACCTGATGACGGGCTGACATCGGAGAGACGCGCCGCGAGGATCGCCGTCGGCTTGTCGCACGTGATCTCCAATTCAAGGACAGGCGCGCCCAGAATCGGCGTGGCTTCCATCAGACGCTCGCTGTCAAAGATCAACGAGCCGCCGTCGTCCCACCGCTGATCCAGCGGCATCTCAGGACCAAGCCCCCCGGCTCCATAGGCGCACCACTCACCGCCTGCGATGCCCACCGTTTCGAGTGAGCTGATTTCAAGAGTGGCTTCCGGCAGCGCCTGCTCGGACAACCTGCCGGTCCCCAGATGGAACACCCGTGATGTTACATGCGGAGACGGCCAGCTGGGATCTGCAACCCAATGTCCAGGCCGCTCATCATAGTGCGCGGCAGGCTCCGCCCAGTCCATCATCCAGCTACGCAGCATCGGTTCCTGCATGATGCCAGTATCCTTGTCCTTTAACCAGTAATCCCACCAGCGTAGGCATTCCTGCAGGAACCCGATGGCGGGACCGGGGACACCCTCATGAGGGTATGTATGACCCCAAGGTCCAATCAGCCCTTTCCGTGGCGCTTTCAGATTTGACAGAAGCCGGAACACGGCGTTGGAATAGCCATCTCCCCATCCCCCTACCGCGTAGACCCCGCAATCGATTGCACCGTAGTCTTCGCAGACGGAGCCATGCTCCCAGAATGAATCTCGGCGTTGATGAGTAATCCAATCAGTCGAAGTCGGCCGGGCATTTTCCAACCGCTCCATCCACATCGCGCGCCAGCGATCCTTGCCGACGATCTCCGGATCGGGTGACTGCGCCATTTGCGCGATAATTGACGCGCCCCAAAAGACCGTCTCGTTGAGGAGGCATCCACCCATATAGTGGACATCGTCGCCGTAACGATCGTCAGTCGAGCAGTTTGTGATGATCGCCTTTAAACCCTTAGGCCGGCGCGCCGCAACTTGCAAAGCGCTAAACCCACCCCACGATTTACCAATCATTCCAACACTGCCGCCACACCAGGATTGTAGCGTGATCCACGCGATGGCCTCGACAGCATCGTCCTGTTCCCGCTTGACGTATTCATCCTCGAATAGGCCCTCGGAATCGCCAGTGCCCCTGATGTCTATACGAATGCTCGCGTAGCCATGCGAAGCGAAATATCGATACATCGGCTCGTCTCTTAGAACGGTGCCATCACGTTTGCGGTAGGGAATGTAGTCGACAATTGCTGGAACCGGGCTGGATGCCGCGTTCTCCGGCAGCCAAATCTTCGCAGCCAGGCGGGTTCCGTCGGAAAGCGGAATCCACACATTCTCTATCAGCCTGACGGGCCGGGGTC
>NZ_RZSC01000402.1:0-5394 GCF_003998155.1 Mesorhizobium sp. M1E.F.Ca.ET.063.01.1.1 | reverse complement strand
CGCCGTCAATCCCTACAAGGATGCGCGCATGGAGCCCGAAACCTTCGCTGCGTCCTTCCCGCAATGGCAGCGGCTGGAGGCGCTTCGCGATCCCGCTTTCCTATCGGGTTTCTGGGCGCGGACAGCAAAAAAACTGGATGCTCGACGAGGTGCCGCGGAAGCTGCGGAATAGATCGAATTTGAGTAGATCTTGGTAAATGAAGCGTTAAGATCGAGGTTTACTCAAAATAGACATGTGATTTCACCAAATATTTGCAGGTTTGCAGTAGGACCGCTCAGGGCGGGGTGGCAACAATGAAATACATCGTCTTTATTCTTTTTACCGTCATGACCAATGCCGCTGCGCAGCTGATGCTGAAGCAGGGCATGATGTCGCTGGGGCCGATTTCGTTCGACGGCGCCAATCCGCTCGTCAAGCTGCTGCAGGTCGTGTTCAGCCCGTGGGTCTTCCTCGGCCTCTGCACTTTCGTCATCTCGATGGCCTCGCACCTTTACGTGCTGTCGAAGGTCGAGCTCAGCTTCGCCTATCCGTTCCTCAGCCTCGCCTATGTCGCGGTCGCCGTCTTTGCCTATTTCGTGTTCCGCGAGGACCTCAATGGCTGGCGCATCGCCGGCATCGCCTGCATCTGCGTCGGCACAATCTTGATCGCTCAAAGTGGTCGCGATCTGGGCGGTCGCGGGCATGAGGACCAGGCCGCTTCCATCACCCCCGACAAGATCGGCACAAACGAGATCGTTCGATGAGACATGTGATTTTTGGCGGCGACGGCTTCGTCGGCCGTCATCTTGCTCCCAAGCTTGCCGCGGACGGCGAGAACGTCGTCGTCGCCGACATCGTCAAGAGCGACCTGCCGCACTATCGTTCGGTGCGCTTCATCACCTGCGATGTGACCGATCCGGCATCGGTCGCGGCACTGGGCCTCAGGGCCGACGACATGGTCTACAATTTGTCGGCCAAGATGCTGTCGCCGATCCAGGTGCGCGCCAAGCGGCACGACTTCTTCTTCCCAGTGAATTTCCACGGCACCGAGCACATCATCCAGGCGATGGACAAGGCCGGCGCCTCGAAGCTGGTCCACTACACGACCGACATGATCTACGGCCACACGGTGGTGCTGCCGATGACGGAGGATCATCCGGTCGCGCCGCTTGGCGAATATGGGCTGTCGAAGCTCAAGACCGAGGAGCTCGCCGCCGAATGGCGCAAGCGCGGCATGTCGATCTCGCTGTTCCGGCCGCGGCTGATCATCGGCCCTGGGCGTCTCGGCATCCTGGAAAAGCTCTTCAAGCTGGTCGACTGGAATTTTCCCGTGCCGATGATCGGTTCGGGCCGGAACCCTTACCAGTTCATCTCGGTGTTCGATTGCGCAGAAGCCGCCCGCGCGGCCTGGAAAGCCGGCGTGCCGAACGAGGCCTACAATCTCGGCTCGCTCAATCCGCCGCCGGTCAGGAAGCTGCTCGGCGACCTGATCCGCCATGCCGGCTCCAAGTCGATTCTGCTGCCGACGCCGGGCTGGGCGGTCAAGCGCACGCTCGACCTGCTCGATCTCATGAACATGCCGATCATGGATCCGGAACAGTATCTGATCGCCGACGAGGAATGCGTGCTCGACGTGTCCAAGGCCGAGCGTCAGCTCGGCTGGGTGCCGCAATACCGCGACGAGGACATGCTGATCGCCGCCTACAGCGAATATCGCGCCAAAAAGGACGGCCACGCCGTCGCCACCGAACACGTTCCTGCCGAATAAGACGGCGAAGGGGAGATTTTCGAGATGACCGTCATGGCCAAGCCGGAACACACGGGGACACGCGCGCTGGTCGAAGCGCCGGCGCTGTCGCCCTCGACCATCGCCAAGCCGGATCTGATCAGCGTCGAGCAGGCCAAGGCGATGGACGTCGCCCGCATCACGGACCTGTTCAAGGCGCACCTCAACCCGGGCCAGCTGCATTTCATGAAGCTGCTCGGCTTCCATAAGGTCAAGATCGAGCGCGCTGAAGGCATGTTCTACATCGACCAGAACGGCCGCAAGATCCTCGACTTCTTCGGCGGCTTCGGCTCGCTGGCCTTCGGCCACAACCATCCGCGCATCCTGGAAGCCCGTCGCAAATTCCAGGAGGAGAAGCGCCAGGAGATCGCCATCGCCTTCATGTCGCAATATGCGGCAGCGCTCGCGCACAACATCGCCAAGTGCTCGCCCGGCGAGCTCGACATGGTGTTCCTGGGCTCGTCCGGCTCGGAGGCGATGGAAGCGGCGGTGAAGCTCGCCGAGCGCGCCGCGGGGCCTAAGCGGCCGAAGGTCGTCTATGCCGAGAATTCTTTCCACGGCAAGACCAAGGGCGTGCTGGCGATCACCGACGGTCAGCTCTACCGTGCAGACTTCAAGGTGGCCGACAATGTCGTGCGTGTTCCCTTCGCCGACATCGACGCGGTCGAGCGCCTGTTCAAAAGCGATCCCGGGATCGGCGTCATCGTGCTGGAAACCATCCAGGGCGGCGGCGGCATCATCCAGGCAGAGGCGCAATATTGGCAGAAGCTGCGCGCGCTTTGCGACCAGCATGGCGTGCTGTGGGTCGCCGACGAGGTGCAGTGCGGCTATGGCCGCAGCGGCCGCTTCTATGCCTTCGAGCATTACGGCGTCGTGCCGGACGTGACTGCGCTGGCGAAATCGCTCGGCGGCGGCAAGGCGGCGGTCGGCGCCATGATCGCCAAGCGGGACGTCTACATGAAGGCCTATGGCACGCCGAAGACGGCGATGATCCATGCCATGGCGACCTTCGGCGGCATGGGCGAGGCTTGCGTCACCGCGATCGAGGCGCTGAACGTCCTCTATGACGAGGGCCTCATCGACAACGCCGCCTCGACCGGCGATTACCTTCTGCAGCGGCTGCAGGCGCTGAAGGAGAAATATCCAAAGATCATCAAGGACGTGCGCGGCAAGGGTCTTATGGTCGGACTCGAGTTCCACGATTTCTCGCAGACCCTGCCGATGATGCTGCGTCCGGTGGTGAGCGTGCTCGACGACAAGCTGAAGGGCTCGCTGTCGGGCTTCGTCGGCTCGCTGCTCCTGCGCGACTATGACGTGCTCGTCGCCTTCACCGAGTACAATCGCAACGTCATCCGGCTTGAGCCGCCGCTGATCTGCCAGCGCGAGCATGTCGACCGCTTCGTCGATGCCTTCGACAACCTCCTGTCGCGCGGCATCGTGGCGATCGTGAAGGACTTCGTCAAAAGCCAGGTCCTCTGAGACAGACGATGCTGACCAGGCCATCACCCGTCGCTCCCGCCAATCCGCTCGACCGGCTGACCGGCGCCGGTCTTGCCTGGGGCGAGGGAGCCTATGCAAGATGGGCCGCGCCGATCGGCGCGGCGACCTTCTCGCTCTATATCCTGCTCACCGCTTTCACGGCCTGGTTCATGCCCGACGCCAATTGGGACATGCTGCCCTATCTGGCGATCGCCGAGGAAGACGCCTATCCCGATCCGCAGGCGCTGCACGACTATGCCTACAGCACGGTGAAAGCCGGCGTGTCGGCCGGCGACTACAAGACGCTGACCGATGATGGCGGCGGCTTTCGCAGCCACATGACGGAGAATGCCGCCGACTTCCATTCGCTGCTCGGCATGTACCGGATCAAGTTCCTCTACGCCGAGATCCTGTCCAGCCTCAGCCATGTCGTGTCGCCGGTCGAGGCGATGCGGCTGGTGCAGGTGTTCTCGGTGCTGCTGTTCGGCGCGATCACGCTCACCTGGCTGCGCGCGGAAGGCGCGCTGGCGCTGGCGCCCGTCGTCGGCGCCGTCCTGATCATGTCCGATTTCGGCGACGCCGCGCGGGCTTCGACGCCTGACCTTCTCTGCTCGGCGCTGTTCCTCGGCGGGCTGTTCGCCTATGTGCGCAAGCGCGAGGCGGCGACGGCGATTCTGCTTTTCCTCGCCTTCATGGCGCGGCCGGACAACATCGTCTTCCTCGCCATCTTCGCCGTGCTGCTTGTCGCATTCCGGCAGAAGGCGTGGGGGGCGCTGGCTGGTTTCGCTGTCTCTTTCGTCGCCTATTTCGCCATCTCGCACTGGGCCCAGCACCCCGGCTGGTGGCCGCATCTGTGGTTCTCCAGCATCGAGCAGCACTACAATATGGACGGTTTCGAACCGCCATTCTCGGCGGCGGCCTATCTCAGGGCCTTCGCCGCCTCGGTGGTGCGCGCCATCAACGTCAACAACTGGGTCGGCGTCTCGGTGCTGGCTTTAGCCGGCTGGTACGGGCTCGACCGCGCCGGCTTCCGGCTCGACCGGCGCGCCGGCATCCTGCTTGCGGCGCTCGTGCTCGGCGTGCTCGCCAAGTTCGCGGTCTTCCCGATCCACGATACGCGCATCTATTTCCCCAATCTTCTGCCGCCCTTCCTGCTGCTGGCCGCGCCGCTGATGGCACTGTGGGCATCGGCCAGTCGGGGCGGTCGCGCGGCGCTGGAAGTCGTTCCCGAAGACAATTGATGAATCCGGTTTCGAGCCTTGCGCGCGTGCTTCATTCGCACGGCTTGCCGGCGGGCCGCACGATCTCCAACCTTGCGTCCACGACGGCAATGACTCGCGATTGCCGGCCAACCACGCTTGACAAGATGGCGCCGGCCCGTTCAACCTAGGCCATTCACCAGGGGAGTCCCGGCAAGGGGCTGAGATACTGCTGGCTTCTGCGGCGCAGTGACCCGTTGAACCTGATCCAGTTCATACTGGCGTAGGGACGGTGCAAGCGCTTTGCGGGAGTTCATGCCCGAAGACCTGTTCGCACAGGTTGACCAAGGCGGCTTTACATCCTTCCGGCACAGAACTGGGTCTCCAATGCAACGAGCAAAGGAGCCTCAAATGAATGCCTTGACCCCGACCGTATCGACCGGGCCGCTGCCGGCGTCGCGGAAGATCCACAAGTCCGGCGTCCTCCATCCGCAGATCAGGGTGCCGATGCGCGAGATCGCCGTTCACCCGACCGCCGGCGAGGCGCCAGTGACCGTCTACGATCCGTCCGGCCCCTATACCGACCCGGCGATTGAAACGGACATCGAAAAGGGTCTTGCCAGGCTTCGGGAGGACTGGATCGTGGCACGCGGCGATGTCGAGTCCTATGACGGCCGCCATGTCAGGCCGGAGGACAACGGATTTGCGACAGGAGAGCGCCTGACGCCGGAATTTCCCGTCCGCAATCGTCCGCTGAGGGCAAGGGCCGGCAAGGCGGTGACGCAGCTCGCCTATGCGCGCGCCGGGATCGTCACGCCCGAGATGGAATTTGTGGCCATCCGCGAGAACCTTGGCCGCGAGATGCTGCGGGGCAAGCTGCAACAGGATGGGGAAGCGTTCGGCGCGTCGATACCGGATTTCGTCACGCCGGAATTCGTGCGCGACGAGGT
>NZ_RZSC01000401.1:0-5409 GCF_003998155.1 Mesorhizobium sp. M1E.F.Ca.ET.063.01.1.1 | reverse complement strand
GACAACGCCGGCGGATCGCTCCGCCGCCTTTGATGTTTCACGCGGGAAGTCTGATGCCATTCGCCCTGCCGAGTCAGCTGGTGCGGGTTTCGAGAACCGCAGCGGATCGGACTTGAAGTCCGTGAGCACCGGAAGCGCAAAAACCTGCAGCAGGCCGGCAGGGTAGAATTGGCGCAGGCTTCCTAGTTCTTCGCCTTGTCGACCAGCTTGTTCTTGGCGATCCACGGCATCATCGCGCGGAGCTTCGCGCCGACTTCCTCGATCTGGTGGCTGTCGTTCATGCGGCGGATGCCTTTGAAGCGCGACAGGCCGGCGCGATACTCCTGCATCCACTCCGAGGTGAACTTGCCGGTCTGGATGTCCTTCAGGATACGCTTCATCTCGGCCTTGGTGTCGGCGGTGATGATGCGCGGGCCCGAGACATATTCGCCCCATTCGGCGGTGTTCGAGATCGAGTAGTTCATGTTGGCGATGCCGCCCTCATAGATCAGGTCGACGATCAGCTTCACTTCGTGCAGGCACTCGAAATAGGCCATTTCCGGCGCGTAGCCGGCTTCCACCAGCGTCTCGAAACCGGCGCGGATCAACTCGACCAGGCCGCCGCACAGCACCACCTGCTCGCCGAACAGGTCGGTCTCGCATTCCTCGCGGAAGTTGGTCTCGATGATGCCTGAGCGGCCGCCGCCGACGCCGCATGCGTAGGAGAGCGCGAGGTCGAGCGCGTTGCCCGAGGCATCGTGGTTGACGGCCACCAGGCACGGCACGCCGCCGCCCTTCTGGTATTCGCCGCGCACCGTGTGGCCAGGGCCCTTCGGCGCGATCATGACGACGTCGACCGAGGCCTTCGGCTCGATCAGGCCGAAATGCACGTTGAGGCCGTGCGCGAAGGCGATCGCGGCGCCATCGCGGATGTTCGGCGCGATCTCGTTCTTATAGATGTCAGCCTGCAATTCGTCAGGCGTCGCCATCATCATCAGGTCGGCCCACTTGGCGGCATCCGCCACGCTCATCACCTTGAGCCCGTCGGCCTCGACCTTCTTGGCGGTCGCCGAGCCGGCCTTCAGACCGATGGCGATCTCCTTGACGCCGGAATCCTTGAGGTTGAGCGCATGTGCCCGGCCCTGGCTGCCATAGCCGATGATGGCGACCTTCTTGCCCTTGATCAGATTGAGATCGGCGTCACGATCGTAATAGACACGCATTTCGTCTTCCTTCCCGTTTTTGAAGATCAGAGCATGATGCCGAAAAGTGTGAAGCGGTTTTCGGACGACATCATGCTCTATCTCTTTGATTTGGAGCCGGATTCAGATTTCAGGTCGACCTGACCTGAAATCATCCGGCTCCAGGGCCTGGCGGCCGGTTATTTGCTCTCCCGGTTCTTGATCCGTAAAGAGCGAGAAACTGCTGCGTCGCACGGGCGGCATCGCCGCCGATCGTCGCCTCGGTCAACTGCAGTCGGTCGCCGAGCAGAAGCCTCATCTGCACGTCGCGGGCGACCAGCCCGAAAAAGGTCCGGAACGCCGTCTCGGCGTCGTCGAAGTCGAGCAGGCCGGCCTCGCGTCCCGCTTCCAGCACCGGCTTCAGGCGCCTGGCCAGCGCGAAACGCCCATTCTGTAGTACGATAGCGCCAAGGTCATCTTTCCCGGAACCGGCATGGCCGACCGCGACGCGGTTCAGCGCGACGGACGTATCGCTGGAGATCACCCGCAGCCAGTCGGAGGCGAAGCGTTCGAGGCTTGCCGTCAGCGAGGCAAGGGTGAGGCCCTTGCGGTCGACCGGCGCTACACGCACCTTCGAGGCCTGCCACTGCACCGTTGCGGTGAGCAGCCCGTCCCGGTCGCCGAACCATTTGTAGAGCGTTTCCTTGGAACAGCTTGCTCGCCGCGCCACCGCGGTCATGGTGAGGTTGTCGCCCTCCTCGACCAGCAGGCGAAGTGCTGCGTCCAGAACGGCCTGCTGCCGCTCGGTCAGTCCTTCGCTATTGTCGATGTCGGCGCCGGTCTGCAACACGTTCTATCCGTTCTCGGCTACCTCTAGGGCGTACCGTACGTTACGGTTCGGCTTATTGCGCATTCCGGCTTCCGATGCAAGGGGCCATTGCCGAAAAGTCGAGACGGCCGGATCCGGAAAAGACCTCGCGGCTAGTGCATGTCGCTAGAAGTGTGCAGCGGTTCTGCGACAGCGACATGCATCAAAACAAAGACCAAAGCGCGTCGCCCGAATCCGTCTCAGCGCGACGCGCCTTAGTCCCCGATCGGCGGATCGCGCAGCCGACCGAGCAAGCTGGCCAGCACCTCCAACTCCTTGGCGGAAAGCTTGTCGCCCATCAAATCGGCGATGGCCGCGCCATAGACCGCCCAGATGCGGCGGCGCATCTCCCGGCCACTTGGCGTTATGCGCACGGTCTGGCCGCGGCCGTCATCCGAGACTGGCAGCTTTTCCACCAGGCCGTCCACTTCCAGCCGGGCCAGCAGCCGCGAGACGTTGTACTGCGCCAAAAGCACGCGATCGATCAGCTCGAATGGACGCAAGCCACCCTCGCCCGCCTCGGCAAGCTCGTGCAGCACGTCATACCAGGCGAGCGGCGGCAGGCCGCCGGCCTTCAAGATATCCTCGGTCTTCTCGACCAGTTGGCGCGACACGCGCAGCAGGCGGCCCCAGGTTTTGACAGCACCGGGCGAAGGAGATTTCTTCGTCATCGACGGACTCTATTCGATAGATGCAATTGCATCAAGATTGACGATCGATGCAGATGCATCCATATAGATGCAATTGCATCGATAAGGAGTTCTCCGATGAAACACGAAATCTGTAAAGTGGCCGACATCCCGCAGACCGGCAGCCTGGTCGCGCCTTTCTTCGGCCGCGAGGTCCATGTCTGGCGCAGCGGCGAGCGCATCCGCGCCGCGGCCAATGCCTGCCTGCATTTCGGCGGGCCGCTCGATTGCAAGGACGGCACATTTGTCTGCCAGTGGCACGGCGCCCGCTTCGACATGGAAAGCGGCGAGCGCCTCGAAGGCCCGGCGCCGAAAGGCTCGCGCCTGATGTTCCTGTCGACCCGCGTCGAGAACGGCGCGCTGAACTATGTCTGGGGAGAGTGAGATGACCGCCAGGCTAACCCTCGTCAGCCATCACCTTTGCCCCTACGTCCAGCGCGCGGCGATCTCGCTCGCCGAGAAAGGCGTGCCGTTCGAGCGGGTCAATGTCGATCTTTCCAGCAAGCCGGACTGGTTCAAGGCCATCTCGCCGCTCGGCAAGGTGCCGCTGCTCCGCGTCCGGCATGGCGGCGGCGAAGAAGTCATTTTCGAATCCGCCGTCATCCTGGAATTCCTCGAGGAGACGGAGGCGAATCCCCTGCATCCGGCCGATCCGCTCATGCGGGCCAGGCATCGCGCCTGGATCGAGTTCGGCTCGGCCATCCTCAACGCCATCGGCCGTTTCTACTCGGCGGCAGATGGGGCTGCTTTCGTCACGGAAAGCAAAGCGCTGTCGGAAATGTTTGCGCGCGTGGAGGCGGAGCTTGCAGCCAGGCAAAGCGGCCCGTGGTTCGCCGGCGACCGCTTCTCGCTGGTCGACGCCGTCTACGGGCCGATCTTCCGCTATTTCGACACCTTCGACCGCATCGGCGATTTCGGCATTCTCGACGACAAGCCTCTCGTTCGGGCTTGGCGCGAGGCCTTGACCAAACGGCAATCGGTCAGGGAAGCGGTCGGCGCCGACTATCCGCGACGGCTGCACGCCTTCCTGCGGGCAAAGGGATCTTACCTATCCGAGATCATCCGGCTCCAGGTCACTGAAACTCCGCAAGCCCGATCGGCTTGAACGGGTCGATCACCGTACCAGTGACCATGGCGGCGAGGAATTGCGGTCCCGGCGGAATCCTTGCCGCTATTGCCACCAATCGATCGCGCCTCAGGCCCGGAAGGAGGCATCGAAAGCGGCCCGCGCATCGCGCACCGCGTCATGGTTGAGTTCGGCCCATTGGACGAGCTGATAGAGGGGAACGAACATCGATCGCCCAAGATCGGTCAGGCTGTACTCGACGCTCGGTGGCTTAGTGGGGAACACCTCGCGATGCACATAGCCGTCGCGCTGCAGCTCATGCAGTGTCTGGGTGAGCATGCGCTGCGAGATGTCGGGAACCAGCCGCCGCAGCTCGCCGAAGCGATAGGGCTTCTCCGCAAGCGCCATCACCAGCAAGGGGCTCCATTTGCCGTTGATGCCCTGGATGACGTCGCGAACCGGGCAGTCGGCGAAATTGGCGCCCTGCGTCATGGCTTTGTAGATCTCGATCTTGGATTTCAGATTGACGATCTTGCTGTCCATGGCGACGTCCCTTGAGCCGAATACGGCCAGCCCGATAGTTCCCTGGCTGTGCCTACCTCCCGAAAAACTGCCTTCTTTACGGCCTGGGGTCAATTCCTATTTTAGCGCTGGTCTCTTTTTGAGACTGACAACCGCACCCGCCCTTCGGCGCAATTTTCAGGAACCTCCCATGACCGAAACCCTCCTCGTCACCGGCGCTTCCGGCCATCTCGGCCGCGCCGTGATCAACCATCTGCTCGATGCGCAGAAAGTCGCGCCGGCGAACATCGTCGCCACCACGCGCAATCCCGAAAACCTCGCTGACCTGGCAGCCCTCGGCGTTGTCGTCAGGGCGGCCGACTTCGACGATCCGGCCTCGCTGGAGAATGCATTCAAAGGCGCGGACCGGGTGCTGATCGTGTCGACCGGCGAGCTCGACTTGAGAAGCGACCGTCGCTTGAGGCAACATCAGGCGGCGGTCGCCGCGGCCAAGGCGGCCGGCGTCTCGCATCTGCTCTACACCTCGATGCCCAACCCTGAACCGATCTCGCCGGTGCTGTTCGCCGGCGATCACTACGGTACCGAGCAGGCCATCAAGGCGAGTGGGATCCCCCACACCATCTTCCGCAATAGCTGGTATCAGGAGAACCTGTTCCTGGCGCTGCCGCACGCCATTTCGTCCGGCAAGTGGTACAGCTCGGCCGCCGACGGCCGCATCGCCCATGGCGCGCGCGACGACATGGCGGCCGCCATTGCCGCAGGCCTCGCTTCCGGCTCCAAGGAAAGCCAAATCTACACGCTGACCGGCCCGCAGGCCTACACGACAAAGGAAATTGCCGCACTGGTGAGCGAAGTCACCGGCAAGCCGCTGGAGGTCATCCAGGTGCCTGACGAGGCGCTGACGGAGGGCGTCAAGGCGGCGGGGCTTCCAGAGGACTTTGCCCGCATCATCGTGTCCTTCGACGCCAACACGCGCTCCGGCCGCATCGGGATGGTGACCGATACGGTCGAGACGCTGTCGGGCCGCAAGCCGCAAACGCTGAAGCAGTTCCTCGAAGCGAACAAGGCCGCCTTGCTCGGCTGAAACCAGAGCAATTCCAGGAG
>NZ_RZSC01000400.1:0-5427 GCF_003998155.1 Mesorhizobium sp. M1E.F.Ca.ET.063.01.1.1 | reverse complement strand
ACAATGGCGGCTACAGAATCACATACAATTCAACCGCTTCAAGCCATTTTCCGACGGCGCCTCTTCACGCTTGACCACAGCACGAAGCAAATGTGTGCGCACGCTAGCCCCTTGTGGGAGAAGGTGGCCGAGCGAAGCTCGGCCGGATGAGGGGTGTTGGACGGATCACTGCGCTGAAGATATAAACGCCTCAAAACGTTTAATTTTTCGAAGCCTCATTCCCTCCAACACCCCTCATCCGTCTCGGCGCTGCGCGCCGATCCACCTTCTCCCACAAGGGGAGAAGGAGGGGTGCCTCAATACTTCTGCGGCACGTAAAGCTCGCGCGGCAGCACCTGGCGCTCGTAGTCCGGGTTGAAGACGCGCTCCGGGAGCGTGATCTCCTCGTGCGGCACATCTTCGTAAGGCAATTGCTGCAGCAGATGGTCGATGCAGTTCAGCCGCGCCCGCTTCTTGTCGTTGCCCTCGACGATGAACCACGGCGCTTCCTTGATGTTGGTGCGGGCGAAGGTCTCCTCCTTGGCCTTGGTGTACTGCTCCCAGCGCACGCGCGACTGCAGGTCCATCGGCGACAGCTTCCACTGCTTCATCGGATCGTGGATGCGCATCAGGAAGCGCATCTGCTGCTCCTCATCGGTGATGGAGAACCAGTACTTCACCAGCGTGATGCCCGAGCGCACCAGCATGCGCTCAAATTCCGGCACGTCGTGGAAGAATTCTTCCACCTGCTCGGGGTTGGCAAAGCCCATCACGCGCTCGACGCCGGAGCGGTTGTACCAGGAGCGGTCGAGCAGCACGATCTCGCCGCCGGCCGGCAGATGCGGCACATAACGCTGGAAATACCATTGCGACTTTTCGCGCTCGGTCGGTGCCGGCAGCGCCACGACGCGACAGATGCGCGGGTTGAGGCGCTGGGTGATGCGCTTGATGACGCCGCCCTTGCCGGCGGAGTCGCGGCCTTCGAAGATCACCACCAGCTTCTTCTTGTGGTAGGCGACCCAGGACTGCAGCTTGATCAGCTCGGACTGCAGCCGCAGCAGCTCGCGGAAGTAGGTCAGGCGCTCGATGGAAGGCGGATGCGCATTCTTGTAGATCCTGGCGATCTCCAGCGACAGCGCCGGCTCGGAAATCTCCAGCTCATAATCCTCGTCGAGCGTGTCGGCGAGTTCGGCTTCCAGCCAATCCTTGGCCCCGGAATTCGGTTTGAGTTCGTTCATCACGCTGCTCCTGCCTGTCAGCCATCTTAGCCTCGGATGCGTTTCAGCCTGGGCCAGAAACGCCACTCCCTAAGCCGACTGAGATACAGACGCGCAATGACGGTTTTATTGCAAGCGCCGTCCCGGCCGGGTGCTGGTCTAGCCGATATGTGATCGGCCCGGACCGACAGCGGGGCGACAAGCCGCCGGAATTGTCCTACAAATACCATCGCGCTTTTTCCGGCGCCCGCCACGCGCGCCTCTTCAAAACAAAATCGCGAGGATCCGACATGGAATACCGCACCCTTGGCCGTTCCGGCCTGAAGGTTTCGACATTGACCCTTGGCACGATGACCTTCGGCGGCACGGGCCCGTTCGCCGCCGTCGGCAAATCCGACCTTTCGGAAGCCAGGCGCATCATCGATACCTGCCTCGATGCCGGCATCAATCTCATCGACACCGCCAACGTCTATTCGAATGGCTTGTCGGAGGAGATCGTCGGCGAGGCGCTCGGCGGGAAGCGCAAGAACGATGTGCTGATCGCCTCCAAGGCGCGCATGCGGATCGGCAACGGCCCCAACGACGAAGGCCTGTCGCGCCATCATCTGATCCGCGAATGCGAGAGGAGCCTGAAGCGGCTCAAGACCGACGTCATCGACATCTATTTCCTGCACGAATGGGATGGCGTCACGCCGCTGGAGGAGACGATCGCCGCGCTCGACACCTTGGTCGGCCAGGGCAAGGTCCGCTATGTCGGCTGTTCCAACTTTTCGGGCTGGCAGGTGATGAAGGCGCTCTCGATCAGCGACAGCCATCATCAGCCGCGCTTCGTCACCCAGCAGATCCACTACACGCTTGAAGCACGCGAGGCCGAATACGAGTTGCTGCCGATTTCGGTCGACCAGGGCCTCGGCGTGCTGGTGTGGAGCCCGCTGGCCGGCGGCCTGCTTTCGGGCAAATACCGCCGCGACAGCCCGACGGCGCGGCAACTTGGCGGCTGGTCGGAACCGCCGATCCGCGATGAGGACAGGTTGTGGCGGATCGTCGACATGCTCTCCGAGATCGGCAAGGCGCGTGGCGTGTCGGCGGCGCAGGTGGCGCTTGCCTGGCTGCTCGGCCGCCCGGCCGTCAGTTCGCTGGTGATCGGTGCCCGCAACGAAACCCAGCTCACGGACAACCTTGCCGCGGCAAGCCTGACGCTGACGCTCGACGAGCGTTTGCGCCTCGACGCCGTCAGCCGGCCGCCGGTGCTTTATCCTTACTGGCACCAGCAGTTCACCGCCAAGGACCGTTTCGGCCCGGCCGACCTGGTGCTCGACCGCAGCGATATCTAAGAACCCTCAGCCCGTGATGTAGCGCCAAACCTCGGGGTCGGGTTTGATCTGGCCGCTCAGCACGAAATATTTGTAGAGGACGAGCAGCGAGACCGCCCGCTCGTCCTTTTCATTGCTGAACCGGCGGCAGTAAGCGTTGGCCGCCGTCGTGATGCGTTGGGCTTCCGCCGGGTGCGTTTCGAAATAGGCGATCTTGTCGGCGACGTCCGAAAAATCGGGCGCCAGCGGCACGTAGTGGACATTGGGCTCGACCTCAGCTTCGGCGAACCAGGTCTCGTAGGTCGGAGGCGGCATCAGGCAGAGCGAGTTCGAGCTCATGATCCATTTCAGGTTCGTGGCCACGTCGTTACCTTCGAGCGAGACGATGTAGCGGAACTGCAGCTGCTGCGGGATCGTAAGGTAGGGCTTACGGTAGTTCTCCGGCGCGCTTGGCTTGGGCGAGCCCGCATCGCAAGCCGGCAGACCGCGCACTGCATCGACGAACCGCTTGCGGATCGGATTGTTGAAATCGCCGCGCCAGACCGCCATCGGGCGCTTCTCGGCGAAGGACAACCCGTCGCGGGGAAACCGGAAATGGCGGAACTTGTCGAGCTTCATGATCACGGCGTTGCCGTTGTCGTCACGGATCGGCCGGTCCTTGACGATCGCCGGCATCTTGGGCACATCGACGACATCGCCGAACTCGAGATCGATGATCAGGTCGCGATCGAAGTAGCGGGCGAACTCCTTCAGATCGTAATAGTACATGCTCCCGAACTTGGGTATTTGACCGGCCGGCACGGCCGCCGCGCTCGGCGCGAAGCCATGGTCGAGCTTGTTGTAATAGTTGACCCGATCGCGGACCGTTTTGCTGGAAAGCTTCGCCTGCCCCAGGAGGCCGGCGAGGCGCTGGCGAAAGAGAGCCTGCGGCACCACATCGCGCGTTATGTTGCGTACGAAATAGAATACCCGCGCTGCGGTGCGTAAGGGCGAGGCCATGCGTCCTTCGTTTCAAAGATGTGGCGTCGAGCCTCCTACAGCATTGTGCCGAACATCTTGCAAGCCCGCGCAGGCAAACGAACTTGTGAGAGTCCTAATATTCGGCGGCGATTGCAGGGATCAGGCAGCGACGACGGCGAAGCCCCTGGCGCGCAGGCCGCGCCGGTCATCATGCAGCGAAGTCACCAGCCGGTCGCGGCTGCCGGCGATATGAGCCGAGAGCAGCCTAGCTGCCTCGTCGGCGTCACCCTTTCGCACGGCGCCCAGGATGGCATGGTGCTCGGCCCAGGCGCGGCCGAGCGCCGCCTCGTCGCGCACTTCCAGCCAGCGGGCACGCGACAGCCTGGTCATTGCATCGCGTACCGCCCGCAACAGGAATTCATTGCCGGAAAGCCTGGCCAGCTCGATGTGGAAATCCATGCCGACGCGATGCCATTCCTCGCGCGGCGTGTCGGCGTCGCAGGAATCGAGCATCGCCGCGATCACCTCGACCCCGCTGCGATCCTCAAGCGCTGCCGTCAGCCGCACCGCCGCCACCTCGACCGCCTCGCGGTAGACGGCGATCTGGCCAAGCTCGGCGAGATTGATCGGCGCCACGGTCCAGCCGCGGCCGTCGCGGCCGACCAGACCTTCGGTCTCGAGGCGCAGCAAAGCGGCCCTGACCGGCGTGCGCGAGGCGCCGAAGCGGCTTTCGATCCAGCGCTCCGTCAGCCGCTCGCCCGGGCCGATCTCCAGCCCGAGGATCATCTCGCGAAGTTGCCTTTCGACATTCTGCATCTGCGACATTGTCGTTCCGCTCTTCGGCACCGCATTGACAGCGGCCGGGTTGAGGTCCATGACGGATACCGATTTGGTATCCCAAAATGGTATCCGGAGCAATCCCGGATAACCGGGCAGGCATAACATGGCGGACGGCGGTACAGAACAGGGCGGCTACAACGCCCATTGGCGGCGCAATCTCGCCGTCTGCTTCGCCGGCTCGTTCAGCACGCTCATTGCCATGACGCTGCTCTTGCCTTTTCTGCCCCTTTACGTCGAACAGCTCGGCGCCGAGGGGCACGCCGCGATCGTGCAATGGTCGGGTATCGCCTATGGCGCAACCTTCTTTGCCGCGGCCCTGGTCGCACCGTTGTGGGGGCGGCTGGGCGACCGCTATGGCCGCAAGCTGATGCTGGTGCGCGCCTCGTTCGGCATGGCGATCTGCATGTCGCTGACCGGCATGGTTGAAAGCGTTTGGCAACTGGTGCTGCTGAGGCTCCTGATCGGCTTTGCCGGCGGCTATTCCTCGGGATCGACGATATTGGTGGCGATGCAGACGCCCAAGGACCGCTCCGGCTGGGCGCTCGGCGTGCTGGCGGCCGGCATCACGGCGGGCTCGCTGGTCGGCCCGCTGCTCGGCGGCGCGCTGCCGCCGGTGATCGGCATCCGCGCGACCTTCCTGCTGTCCGGCGGCGTCATCTTCCTTGCCTTCCTGGCCACGACCTTCCTGATCAAGGAAAACCCGCGTCCAGTTGCGGCCAACGCCGCTTCGGCGGCGAAGCCGAGGAGCGGCTGGTCGCAGATCCCTGACAAGCGACCGGTCGTGGCGATGCTGACGACCGGCATGCTGCTCGCCTTCGCCACAATGTCGATCGAGCCGATCATCACCGTCTATGTGCAGCAACTCGTCGTGGGCCAGAGCAAGGTGACGATGGTCGCCGGCGTGGTGATGTCGGCGGCAGCACTCGGCACGATCCTGTCCTCCTCATGGCTGGGCAGGCTCGCCGATCGCGTCGGCCACTGGAACGTCGTTGTCGGCGCGCTTGCCGTCTCGGCGCTGCTGCTCGTCCCGCAGGCGTTCGTCACCGATGGCTGGCAGTTGATCGGGCTGCGTTTCCTGATGGGTCTGGCGCTGGGTGGCCTCTTGCCCTGCATCACCA